>JBPCVD010000431.1:0-11051 GCA_051010815.1 Rubripirellula sp. | reverse complement strand
GTTGATAGTAAGCCGCTTCACCTACTGCAGGAGGAGGAGTGACAACGTTGTCAAACGTTTCCCGATGAGTTTCGAACACGAGCGGCACGTGCCGCCCAGTACGGGCCAAGAAGTCACCTGCGGCGAGTCGAACTGCTGTCACCGCCAGAGCGCGGTCCGCAGCCGGACAATTCGCTTCGTCACGTCCCTGGATCGTCACGCCGGTCGGTCGGTAACTGTCCCGGTGATACGACCGCTTGTCGTTTCGCCACTGATTCGTTGTCCAGTCGACGCGTCGAAGTCGGCCAGCGGTCAAACGCACGAGCCATCGACTCGCAGCGTCTGCAAGTGGTGACTCAGAAGCCGCGGTCTTCTGCACAGCTCCAAGCTGATCGAGCAATTGAGATCGTCGTGTTCGCAACCATTGCACGCGAGACAACGACGCAAGTCGAGCGTCGAGGGTTCTCAATTCGGCAGCGAAACTATCTCGGTCGCGTCGCGGCGCATCATGCCGATTGGACTCGTATCCGTATCCAGAGTGCAGTGGGGTTCGCCCATCGGCCAATCCGTCCACGACCGGCAACGATCTCATTGCACGTCGAACTTCAGCCGCCTCGCTTAGACAGGCGTCCAGACTTGCGGTCACCTGATCCAGCTCTGTCAAACTGTGATTGCGCTCGTGGTACAGCACGTGCCTGTCATAATCCGTGTGCATCGACCAATCGCCAACCTCCGACGCACTGACACCACGATGATTGCGCAGCAATGTTTCGCGGTGTGAATTGAGCTGTTCGATCGCCGACACCAGCCACTGTTCGCTGCGACGCAACTCTTCCAAATCGCCTACCGGACGATGCGAGCGTGGGTCGGTTCGGAACTGGGAATGACGATGAATTTGCTGAAGGTCTTCGCGAATGGCTCGTAGCGAGCCATCCAACGTCGACGCCGATCGGTAGTTTGTGGTCCTTGACTCGTACCACGCATGTTGCGGACGGTCCCTTCCATATCGGTCCAACAACCAGTCAATCTGACGAGTCGCCGAATGAATTCGGTGATCAATGTCATCAATCTGATGGATTGGACGATAGGCTTCTGGATACAGGTCATCCCAGTGCCTGGAACGATCGTATCGATCAACGGCGTGAAGAAAGCCATCGAGCCGAAGACGTCGCAGCGATTGCTCGTCCACCGGTGACCAGCGTCGGTCGGAGACAGGTCCGACGCCCGAAAGCAATGCTCGGCGAAGCCCTCGAACTTCTGACAGAGCTCGACGCCATCGGATCATCTGAGCGTCAAGGTCTTCCAACTGACGACTCAGGACATTGTCCGTCTCTGCCGCATGATAACGATACCGGCTCGAGACTGGATCGGCCGTGTGACGGCGTGCCGGGTCGACGTCTAGATCGGCAACCCATCGCCGTAGTTCCGTTTGACGTGACCGCAAGTGTCGAGCGCGATCATGCAATTCGCTCAAGCGATTTTGCAATTCTTCGGTGCGCGATCGTTCATAGCCTGCAGGATACGTCGCAACCGAATCTCGGTACCAGCCATCTCCAGTTCGCGTGAGCTGTTCTGTCAACCAATTCCGACGCGACACCAACGATTCGTAATCGCGATCTTGATCACCCAAACGGCCCAGCTCCGCTTCCACTTCCGCAAGCTGAGAACGCAGTTGACGATTGGATTCGTATCGACGTTCCCCAAACGAGTCGACAGCTTTGTCACCCGCGCGATGAGTCGCTTCGCGGCTATCGAACACGGAGTCTTCGGTAAGCGGCAGCGTTCCATGCGCATCACGACAATCGAGTCCGCTGCGAACACAAGCCGAAACAACGCGAGCCACACTGGTGACGGCGGCGTCGGTGATGACGCAATCAACAATGGCCTCCGGCACGTGGACCGATTCGACCGCACGATCCGCATCCGAGCTGCCTGCGATTCCGCTCAGCCATGCATTCTGCACAGAGCCATATTGATGATCGAAGTGGCCACGCGATTCAAACTCAACGGTGCGTCGGCCTTGAGAGGTCCCATCTTTTTCGCGACGGCAATGGACGAGTCCATTTCGATCGGCAAACACCACGCGGCCGGTCGATGAGCTGAGCATCCCAAGGGGATAGTCGCGATTGACGAGCGAATCGCGAACGAACCTTGCGATGGCTGTCTTCCCAGCTCCCTCGGGTCCGCACACGACGTTGAGATGTTCGGAAAACGGCCCGAGTTCAACCCGCTGCAGGGGTCCGTGGGCGTCGATATCGATTCGATCCAACAACATGGTCTGGCTCCTCCATGGCCGTTCGGGCGTTGTTCAACAAGCCCGACAAAGTCCTTTTGTCCGACGACACCTGGTGCAATTTGGCCTGCTTGCCGGGCTCCGGGTGCCGCTCTTTTTTGCGGGATTCACGCGGACTCTAGCGAATGAGTGTGTTTCACGGGAAGAGAGAAAATCGAGAGACTGTCCAACCGGTTCGATAGCAATTTCCGTCGGTGGTATTTCGGCGTCATTTCACCTGATACTCACGGGCGACCGCCGAACGAGTGACTTGGGTCCGGAAATGCCCTTGGCGGTGCCGCTCTTGCTTTGTTACATGCCGAGAGTGCCGTTGCGATTTGCCGCGCCAGACCTGGCCCGGAATCGGTGAAGCTATACATTGCTAGCATCACAGATTTCGCAAATCCTCAAGTCATGCCCTGACATCAGGCGATGCAGGAGTAGCGACTTGCGAACGGATGCAGATTTGCGGTTCGAGCCCATCGGAAAACAGGATGTCGAGCAAACTCAACCAACCCTCCACTCAGCGTTCCTTCTTCACATGCGTGCTTGCGTGCCTGGCCGGAGCAGCCTGTTGCGCGATCGTCGGATGCCAAGATGGACCTCTCTACGCACTGAAAGTCGCGAATCCCTACTATTCGATGAAAGAATGGAAAGCGGATGCGGCTTTTGGCGTGACCGACCATGAAAGACGCGCCCAACTTAGCGAGTTAGCCGACACCATTGATCGTCTCCCCGAAGATCGTCAACAGTTCTGGTCGGGACATCTTGAGAAGATGATCGACAATGACGAGAACGCCGAAATGCGACGACTCGCCGTTCGCGCGGCAGGCAAGCTCAACAGTCCATCGTCGCTAGCGATGATCGAAAAGGGTCTCGACGACGATAATTTCAAGGTTCGCATGGAAGCCTGCCAGGCTCTTGGTTCACGCGAGGACGAAGAGGTTTCGCGTCTTCTTGCCGCGACAATCGGTACGGAAACCAACCAGGACGTGAAGCACGCAGCCATGAAGGCACTGACCGCGCAATCAACGCCCACGGCCATGGACTCCTTGAAACTCGCGCTAGCCGATCGAAATCCGGCGACGAGAGATCTGGCAATGGAATCGCTGCGTGATGTCACTGGCAAGGATTACGGGGAAGACCCCGAAGTCTGGATTGCTGCCCTGAATGGAAAAACCGTCGAAGAGCGTCCAACACGGTTCGCTGAACGCATCCGCGGGATTTTCTAATCGACTTCGCGGGTCTCGTCCGCAGATCTCAACGGCACGCCCCTGGAGTTACCAACATGAGGGCATCCATGGACAAGCGGAATCGCATTGCGCTGCTTGCGAATTGCGTCGCCAGCGTGCTGCTGTTTTGCCTGCCTGTCAGTGGAGCTGAGCCGCTCCGTCTTTGGGTCGACGCAACAGGGCAATTCGCCGTCGAAGCAAGACTTCAAGTCGTTGGTGAATCCTCCGTCACGCTGCTGCGCACAGATGGACAGACCGTCACGCTGTTGCTGGATCAACTCAGCGAGAACGACAAGACATATCTGCTCAATGCTGCACCAAGTCTAGAAATGTCAGGCCAGGACGGGTTGCCGGCAATTCCGTCGTCGGCGCCTGACGTCGCCCCGCTGCCTCTACTTGACCTGCCACCTGCCGCATTGGATCAAGAGAGTGTCACCGCACTTTCACGATCGAGTGCAAACCTGCTGGGATCAAACCCGGAGCTCCCTGGTCCGCTTCCGGCCGACGTCGCGCCCTACAAAGCCGAGGTCACGCCGGGAACAATCCCCATCTTTCGCGTCGAACCGTATGACCGATGCTCGCCTCCTTTCGCTGTGACAGTCGAAAGGGAGAGTGGGCCGCAAACGAGTCTCGCCATGACGGTCAACCGTCGCGTGCGCAGTTTGGGAGCGGAAACGAACGACAAACTCGTTCGATTTGATTTGTCGACCGGCAAGGCTTACGAAGCCTTTAAGTACGAAGGCACAATGGAACTGCTCGACTACCATCCGAGTAGCGATCGCTTGTTGATGCTCCTTGATTTTGATTCGTCCCGAAAAGGGGGCCAGCTTGCGATCGGCACAGATTGGAGCCGACGCCATGTCAAACTGGCGTATCGACGCTCACTGACAAACGACGACGAGCATGCGAAGCCTGAATTGAAATGGGCGCGATGGGTTGATGAGGAACATATCGTTGCTGTCATTGGCGAAGAACTTGGACTGTGGAATCTGATCTCGGGTGTACAGAAGTACGGACTCGGCGGCATCGATCCTCGCGTCACACCGGCGATCTCGGCTGGCCGCAGGTACTTGGCGGTACCATCCAAAGGCGGCGTGGATCTCTACGAGACAGCCACTGGAAAAGCTTTGGGGCGAATCCCCGTCGAGCGCCGAATCCCAAACGTTAGCTTTTCACCCTTCGGGAATGCGCTCGCATTGGCAACGACCCGTCAAATGCTTATTTGGGATTTGCCAGCCGCAACGATGCTGCGCGACATTCCCTCGCGAAGGAGCTTTGGAACAGGTGCACCGCACTGGATCGATCACGATCAAGTGGTCTCAAGCTCCGGTGTGCTGACCAACCTCCGGCTTGGTTTGCCCGTTTGGCGATACGATCTGTCGGCCACCTCCGTGACGGCGGTGGGAGGTCATCTCGTGATGTTTCGAAAGCATCCGAACAATCGCTTGGTCATTCAAAAACTGCCGCATGAACGTGCACAGGCAACCATCGATTGGGTCGACGGCCAGACAGAATCGATTGACCCACAGACTTGGCAACTACCCGGAAACAGCCAGTGGCAAAAAGACCATTGGCTCGACCAGGAAGTCCGCTGAATGGGACACGCTAGGCTGTAGCCGTCGTTACATCTTTCTCTGAAGATGCTTCGTCGCCGGGCTGCGCGGGAGAGCGATAGCGACTCCATGCTCTTCGCAACGCATTGGTAATGGGTTGTTCAATCCGGTTGGTCACGATGATGGCCATCGCGAATGAAAAGACGATCGCGATGAGTAGGCAGATTTGTGGCGGAATCCCCGACTGATCGAAACGGCGGATCAGCACGCAACCCAAATTGTTGTGACAGAGATAGATCGCATACGAAATCGTGCTCACGTAGATCAACGGCTTGAATCTCAGTGGCGGAACCTTTCCGTACGCACACAGAGTCACCAAACCCAGAATCAATGCCGTCGCTGCAGGATTGTGCTTGCCATGATCGATGCTATGAAAAACGGCAGCCGCTATCACAATTCCTGCGATGTTTTGCCAACGAACCCCGGTATTCGTTTTGATCATGTAGAGCAGGAAACCCATGGCGAAAAGAGGAACGAAATCAAGCAACAAGATTCGTCGAAATGCCGTCGCGACCGCAAACCAAGCTTGGCCGTCGTGCATCGCAGCCATCGAGTCCAGCGCTGGGCAGACGAAGTAGGACAGCGTCAACAACGTTCCCCAACCGAGGAAGTAGCGTCGAAGACCGCCAATCTTAAAGAGCACGACAAGCGTGGCGTAGAACATCATTTCGATCTGCAATGTCCACATCACGGGATCAACGCACTCGTAGCCAAGCACACGGGGAATCAACGTCATGTTGGCCGTGAACTGGGACAACGAAACGTGATGACTCATCGGTGCCAAACTCAAGATCCAGACGTTGGCGATGATCGCGAGCAGGAATATAGGGACAATTCGAATCAGACGAGCGGCTACGAAATCAACGGGTTTCCGTCGTCGCAGCAGTGACATGCTGTTCACGAACCCGCTGAGAATAAAGAACATCTCCGTGCCGTAGGCACCGTAGGGCCACTCAAATCCGAGCGGTGTCGAAAAACCGTACTTGACCGCGTAAACATGCGTCAAATGGAAGAGCAACAAATTGATCGCTGCAAGCGCACGCAGCGCATCCAACTCAACGATCCGACGATGAGGCTTGAGAACGGAATTGGTAGCGTCTTGGCTCATCTGGTTTTCCGGCGCGCGAAGCGGCGATCGGGCGAATGACGATGGATGGATTTGCCGAGGCTGAGAACTGGGCCCGATGCGGGGTGATCGGCAGGGCAGAGCACGGATTCGCGCGATCGCGGCAAGCTTATGCCTGACGTTGCCACCGAACCAGCGCCGGAAATGGTCCCAATGCCCGCGAAACCGAGGCCGACTTACGATCGCCCGAAGGCCGGGAAAGTCGTTTTTGAAACCTATGTCGGGAACCGATGTCGCGGCCACTGCGGACAGCAAATGGCATGTGGGAGCGTGGGTTCAGTGGCGATTACGTGGAATGTGTTGATCGCGACGACCCGGGGCTGGCGTAATCGAAGCGGTGTCGCCCCCCTTCCGCCCGATTGCAACCTACGGGAAACTACGCGTTTTCCCTGCGGCTGATGAAGAACAAGGGCGTCGAATCGTCATGAAATACGTGATTGTGATCCCCGATGGATGCGCCGACGAGCCGATCGAAGCGCTCGACGGACAAACGCCCCTTCAGGTTGCCAACATGCCGGCAACCGATGCGTTGGCTGCCAGCGGATCGCTTGCGTTGGCTAACAACACACCGGCACATCTTCCTGCCGGCAGTGAAGTCGCCAACCTGTGTCTGCTCGGCTACGACCCGGATGTCTACTTCACCGGTCGCGCGCCACTGGAGGCTGCGGCTCAGGGGATCTCTCTGGGACCAAATGACTGGGCCGTTCGCTGCAATCTGGTCACCATCGAAGACCAGATCATGGCCGACTTCACGGCTGATCACATCAGCACGGAAGAGGCAACGGAACTGCTTGCCGCGGCCCAGGCGAACCTCTTGAGTGACATCCCATTCGGATCCCGTTTGGAATTCGTGCCCGGGGTCAGCTATCGCAATCTGTTGATCTACCGCGGCGAAGATGGAACGCCTCCGCCCTTTTCGCGCGAGACGCGGACCGCAGCGCCACACGACCTGACCGATTTGCCCGTGACCGATGATTTCCCGCGCGGTCCCGGCAGCGACGCTTTGGTTCAACTGATGAACGAGTCAGCCGACTTGTTCGCCAAGCATCCCGTCAACCAAGCACGCGTGGCCGCTGGAAAGAAACCTGCCACCAATGTTTGGTTGTGGGGTCTCGGCGGCGCCCCCAATCTCCCCTCTTTTCAAGAACGACTCGGCGTACGCGGTGTCATGATTACCGCAGTCGACCTTCTTCGTGGGATCGCAGCGCTCGCAGGTTGGCCGCGAATCGAGGTGGAAGGTGCAACCGGCTATCTCGACACCGACTATGCCGCCAAGGGGCGGGCCGCCGTCGACGCGCTCGACGAATACGACGTCGTGTGTGTGCATATTGAAGCTCCCGATGAGGCGTCACACGAAGGGCGTCACGACGCGAAGATCGAAGCGCTGCAACAAATCGATCAACACATCGTTGCGCCTCTGGTCGATGCCCTAAAACAGCAGGGGGACTACCGCATCCTGGTCACACCAGACCACCCCACCCCGTGCGGCACCAAGAAGCACAGCCATGGCATGGTTCCGCTGGTAATGTCCGGCACCGGCATCGAACCAGATACGCAAACCCAATACGACGAATCGGCTGCTGCCGCGAGTGGCCGCAAGTTCGCCAAGGGTTGGGACGTGATGGATTCCTTCATTCGCGTTTAAGATGCAGCCACATCGAGCCAAGCTCCTGGTGGATAGAACAGCTTACCCAACGCGTCGCTCCCACTCATTCACAGCGACGAATCTTAAAAAAACGAACCTCGCCTCTTCGGATACCTGTAAGTCGAAATCCAATGTCCCTGATCGTTCAAAAGTTTGGCGGCACAAGCGTGGCCGACGTCGAAAAGATCCAAGCGGCAGCTAGAAAGGCCATTCGCGCCCAACGCCAGGGTCATCAAGTGGTGATGGTCGTGAGTGCGATGGGCAAGAACACCGATGCCCTGCTTGGGTTAGCTGGAGAGATCTGCGATCGTCCGCCTGCGCGTGAAATGGACATGCTCCTCAGCACGGGTGAACAAGTCAGTGTTGCGTTGGTGGCGATGGCGATCCACTCATTGGGAGCCAAAGCGATCAGCTTGACCGGTGGTCAGATCGGCATGAAAACCGACAACAGTTTCAGCAAGGCCAGAATCCAGTCCATCTCAACTGAGCGGATCCAAGGCTTGTTGAATGACGGCAACATTGTCGTGGCGGCGGGGTTCCAAGGGATCGACGACGAACTAAACATCACCACACTCGGGCGTGGCGGCAGCGATACGACGGCAGTCGCGCTGGCGGCCGTGTTGGGCGCAGACGCCTGCGAAATCTACACCGATGTGGACGGCGTCTACACGACCGACCCTCGGCTATTACCCGAGGCGCGTCGAGTGGAAGTGATCAGCTACGATGAGATGCTCGAACTCGCCAGCCTAGGCGCGGGTGTGATGCACAGTCGCTCGATCGAGTTCGCGAAAAAGTTTGGAGTTCCCATTCACGTTCGCAGCAGCTTCTCGGACACCGAAGGAACGATGATTGTCGCAGAAGCGGAATCGATGAGTCAGCCGGTCAGCGGTGCAGCAATGACACCCGATGAAGCGAGGGTGACCGTCCTCGGCGTTCCCGATGTTCCTGGCAAGAGCCGGGAGATTTTTTCAGCGATAGCGGATCGTAAAATCGCGGTCGACATGGTGGTTCAAAATGTTGGCAAGAAAGGTCGCGCCGATGTTTCTTTTACCGTTCCGCGCGACGAACTCGATTCGACCTTGCAAGCCGTCTCATCCGTCATGGACGTGGTCGGAGCGGAGGGGATCACTCACGACGAGGAAGTCTCCAAGGTTTCGGTCGTGGGTTCGAACATGGCGACTCAAACGAGTGTCGCCTCGCGTATGTTCCGAGCTTTGGCGGACGCAGAGGTCAACATCCACATGATCACGACCAGCGAAATCAAGATTTCGACATTGGTTCCAAAATCGCAGGCATCGACCGCCCTGCGTGCCGTGCACGAAGCGTTTGGGCTGCACGCGATCCCAGGCGATGCGCAATCGTGGGGACAGATCAAGGCCGACCGCGACAACAAAGCAGACGTTGACACGCTGGTCAGTCGACTACGAGACGATGAGTTGGAAGCGCTCACACTCACGGGCATTTCGATCACGGGCAACCAGGCTCGCGTCACGCTGCACGGTGTCCCTGATCTTCCCGGCATCGCCGCTGACATGTTCGAAACGATTGGCCGAGCCGAAATCTTTGTGGACATGATCGTGCAAGGCTACGACGGAGAAGACGGCTCCACGAGCGTGAGCTTCACGGTCAACGACGACGCACTTCCAGCAAGCCTCGAGGTCGCCAAGCAGATCATGACGAAGCATGGCATGCGAGACGTGCAGGGCGGCAGCAATATCGCAAAGGTTACTGTCAGCGGCATCGGGCTCAGGAGCCACACACATGTGGCCACCATGCTGTTTCAACAACTGGCGGAAAACGAAATCAACGTCGAGATGATCAGCACCAGCGAACTGCAGGTCAATGCAGTGATTGATTCGCGAAAAGCGACCGACGCCGCCAAGGACTTGAAACACGCCTTTGCTGACTCGTTGCTGTAGCATTCAGAAATGACATGGCAGAATCGGGTACCATAACGCTTGGTCCCACCAAATCGCTCTCTGCGAGAAGCCCATGTTTGCTCTGTTCACTCGGTCCTTTCCCTTCGTCCGAAACCGCACAACCCGCCGGCATCGCCGCCAAGTGTGCGCAGCCCGAAGTCACGCCTCGCCACAGGTCTGGGCTCAGCGTGATACAGCAACGATCGCGACGAAACGAGGTTGTCTGAACTTCGCTCTCATGATCGTTGCCCTGTCGTGCTTCGCGATCACTGGCGATCGAGCGAATGCGGCGGACGACGATCGATACAATGTGTTGTTCATCATTTCGGACGACCTGACGGCAACGGCACTGTCTTGCTACGGAAATCGCGTTTGCGAAACACCAAACATCGATGCACTTGCGTCGCGCGGCACGAGATTCACGCGAGCCTACTGCCAGGGCACCTACTGCGGGCCAAGTCGTGCCTCCTTCATGTCGGGATACTACCCGCACGCGACCGGTGCCCTGGGCTATAACAACCCTCGCCCACAAATCGGTGACCGACCGATGTGGTCCGAGCACTTCAAAGACAACGGCTATTACTCCGCGCGTGTCTCCAAGATCTTTCACATGGGCGTGCCCGGCGGAGTTGAAGAGGGCGGCGACGGACGCAATCACAACAACGGGAACGGTGCCGATGACGAGCGGTCATGGACGGAACGTTTCAACAGTCCCGGTCCGGAATGGAAGGCGCCCGGCGATGGCGAAACGCTCGAGAGCAATCCTGACGGCAAGAGGCCAGTTGTCGGTGGTAACACATTCGTGGTCGTTGAAGCCGATGGCGATGACTTGGTTCATTCTGACGGAAAGACCGCCGCAAAGGCAGTAGAACTCATTCAACAACATCGCGAGGAACCCTTCTGGTTGGGCGTGGGCTTTGTGCGTCCGCACGTTCCGTTCGTGGCGCCTCGAAAATACTACCCGCCGTTTCTTCCCTACGACTCGATGGTGCTTCCGGAAAAGAAAGATGGCGACTGGGACGATATCCCACGCGCAGGAATCAACTACAAGACTAGCGTGAACATGAAGATGGACGTCCGCCGACAAAAAAAGGCGGTCGGCGGCTACTATGCTTCGGTTGCCTTCATGGATGCCCAAGTGGGAAAAGTACTCGATGCATTGAAAGAGCAGGGACTCCAAGACAAGACCATCGTGATCTTCACCAGTGATCATGGATATCATTTGGGCGAACACGACTTCTGGGCCAAAGTTTCCTTGCGAGATG
>JBPCVD010000430.1:0-2657 GCA_051010815.1 Rubripirellula sp. | reverse complement strand
GGTTGAATTGCTTGGCCACCGCGATGTGTTGTACGCGGCGAAATTTTCGCCAGACGAATCGATCGTTGCGACTGCCGGCTATGACCGTGAGATCATCCTGTGGGATGCAAGATCGGGGGAGCCGATTCGAAGCCTTGAAGGGCACAACGGTGCGATCTTCGACCTGGCATTCTCGCCCAGCGGAGAGGTTTTGGTTAGCGCCTGTGCGGACGAAACCGTCAAGGTCTGGAACGTTGCGACTGGGCGTCGACTTGATACGCTCAGCCAGCCGGAAGGAGAAGTCTTCGCCGTTGCAGTGACCGCCGATGGAAAGCACGTGTTGGCCGGTAGTGCCGATAATCGATTGCGAGTCTGGTCACTCAAGTCGAAACAGCGACCGCGTATCAACCCGATCGTCGCCACCCGCTTCGTCGACGAATCACCGCTCGTTAATTTCGAACTCGCTCGCGACGGACGATCGTTGGTCGTGTTGAGTGAGGGTGGGAACCTGAAGTTGATTCGCACCGGGACATGGGACCAGGTCGCGACGTTGGAGCCGTTGGGAGAAAACGGCAGCGATCTCAGCCTGTCACCCGATGGCCGGGAATTGGCCATCTCGTTGATGAATGGTGACGTGGTGACGAGAACGCTTCCGGAGATCAAGACAGCAGAGAGCGATACGCTTCGACGTCTGGAGCCGGTGTACCTTGATCTGGGAGAGCTCACGTCGCTGGAGGAAGAGAAGGCAACGGAATCCGCGAAACAGAATGCAAGTTTGGCGGCGACCGTGCGAGGTACTGCGTTGGTCATCCCAGTTCCCCGCGGCACTGCGATTTCAGGAACGATCGCCGAGCAGGGAGAAGCAGATCTTTACCAGTGGCAGACTCGGAAGGGCGAAGTTTGGGCGATCGACGCCGACGCGATCAGCGGGAGCAAAATGGATCCGACGGTCTCGATCGTTGATTCTCAAGGCAAGCCCGTTCTGCGGACTCGGTTGCAGGCGATTCGGGATTCGTACTTCACGTTTCGCGGCAAGGACAGCAAGCAGATCGGCGACTTTCGCCTGTTCAATTGGCAAGAGATGCACTTGAACGATTACCTGTTCGCTGCGGGGGAGGTCACGCGATTGTGGATGTACCCGCGCGGACCTGACTCGGGCTACAACGTCTATCCAAACGAAGGCAATCGTTGGACTTACTTCGGCACGTCGCACGCCACGCATGCGTTGGGTGAACCTGCCTACATCGTTCGGCCGCTCGCGGATGGCGAGACGCCCTTTGCGAACGGGCTGCCAGTCTTCGACCTGTTTTATGAGAACGACGACGACCCACGCCGTGTCGCCGGGAAGAACAGTCGCTTGCTATTCACGGCACCTGACGACGGCATGTACACGGTCCGCATTTCGGACACGCGCGACGCAGGGGGGGATGACTTTAAGTATCGTTTGACGATCCGTCCGGCAATGCCCAGTTTCAAGCCGTCGGTGACGAAACCGAAGTCAGATCTTCGCCGTGGTTCTGGGCGTGAATTCTTGGTTCGTGTGGATCGCATCGACGGATTCGATGGGCCAGTGACCTTTGACTTGCCAGACCTGCCGCCGGACGTGGTTTCAAATTTCCCTTTGACGGTCGAATCGGGGCAGAGATTCGCGGTTGGGACGCTATGGGTGGCCGAGTCAGCAAAGGGATGGGAAGGCAAGGTCAAACCGGAGGTGATCGCGCGTGGAAGCGTCGAGGGTCGTATCGTCGAACGCCGCGTGGGAGATCTCGGTGAGTTGACGCTGGGCGACCGGCCGAGCGCAATCCCGTCGATTCATCCGGTGGATCGGATGGTGGCCGAGAACGAAGATTGGACGCTGCAAGTCCGACGCGGGGAGACGGTAGCTGCCCGGGTCGTGCTGCGTCGCAAAGAGGGATTCAAGAACGAGGTTAGCTTCGGAAAAGAGAACTCGGGGCGCAACACCGCCCACGGCGTCTACGTCGACAACATCGGACTGAACGGTTTGCTCGTCCGCCAGAATGAAAACGAACGCGAGTTCAATTTGACCGCGGATCCCATCGCAAGACTTGGAAAGCGTTCCTTTTTCCTCAGTGGGGAAGTCGACGGCAAAGTGACAACGCACCCGATCACGATTGAAGTGCTGCCGTAAAGTGCCACGGCCAATCGATTGAGAGCAGTTGGCGATCGAGAGCAGTCGGCGATCGAGAGCAGTCGGCGATCGAGTGCCCTCCCCAGCGAACGAATGCTCGTTGTGAAGTCTCGGGCAGATGCCTGAACTGCTTTCTCGGAACTGATCGCACGCCTACGGTGGGGCTACCTGAGCGCTGTTCCAGCCGCCCGATCACGACCATTGCGAGTGGGCATTGCGCACGAAAAAACGCCCCATGAACATGGGGCGTTTTCTGTTTCAAGTTTGGTCGCTTGGCGAACTAGGCGCCAGTGACGACGTTGACGCGACGACCCTTGCGGTCGAACATCACTTGGCCGTCGATCAGAGCGTAGAGCGTGTAATCGTTGCCTTGTCCCACGCCCGTTCCAGGGTGAAATTTGGTGCCGACCTGACGAATGATGATGTTTCCAGCACGAACTGCTTCACCACCGAATTTCTTCACTCCGCGTCGTTGAGCGTTAGAGTCGCGGCCGTTTCGGCTCGAACCCTGTCCCTTCTTATGTGCCAT
>JBPCVD010000429.1:0-8379 GCA_051010815.1 Rubripirellula sp. | reverse complement strand
GCGAAAAATCGACGACAGTTTCTTGCGCATTCCGGCGCCGGCTTCGGAGCATTGGCGCTGAACGGGATGCTAGCCGAAGCGTCCGAGACTCCAAAGCAACCGCATCATCCCGCAACTGCCAAGAGTGTCATCTTCTTATTCATGGAGGGTGGGCCCAGTCAACTCGACACGTTTGATCGCAAACCATTGTTGAACAAACTGGCGGGCGAACCGTTGCCCGATACGTTCCGCGAACCGATCACGGCAATGGGTGAAAAAGGTTCTCCCTTGCTGCCAACCCAACGGACATGGGCAAGGCATGGCGAAAGCGGGCTTGAGATCAGCGACTGGTTTCCAAATGTCGCGCAACATGCCGATGACCTTGCCGTCATTCGCTCTTGTTATGGCGAGGGGATCAATCATTCGGGCGGCTGCAATCTGATGAACACGAGTAGCATCATCGCAGGCCGGCCGTCGCTCGGCGCCTGGGTCACTTACGGCCTGGGGACCGAGAACGAAGACCTCCCTGCCTTTGTGGTCATGAAGGACCAGAAGAAACCGGGAACCAATGGAGTCCGAAGCTGGGGGCCCGGATTCTTGCCCGCCACCTTCCAAGGTACTCCCGTCGGGGATGGCCCCAACGATGACGCCATCGCAAATCTCACGCTGCCCAAAGGGATGACCGATCAGCGGCAACTTGCAAAGCTTGCCATGATTCGAAAGATCAACGAGCAACACGCGGCACGACTCCCTAACGTGACGAATCTTGACGCGCGGATTCGCGCGTACGAACTGGCGTATCGGATGCAGAGCGCCGCGCCCGAAGCCGTCGACTTGGCCCGAGAAACCTCCGAGACCCAAGACCTTTATGGACTCAACGACAAACGCACCGAAGGCTTTGGGAAGATCTGCCTGCTAGCGCGTCGGATGGTCGAACGCGGCGTGCGTTTCATTCAGTTGTTCAGCGGAACCGGGAGCGGTTGGGACGCACACTCCGGTATTGAATCGAATCACACAAAGTATTGCGGTAGCGTTGACCGACCGATCGCCGGTTTGATTGCTGATCTGCGGCGACGCGGTCTACTTGATCAGACATTGATCGTTTGGGGTGGTGAATTCGGGCGTACACCCATGAGTGAAAAGGGAGATGGTCGCGATCACAATCCGACCGGCTTCACGATGTGGATGGCGGGTGGCGGCGTCCAAGGGGGACAGGTCATCGGCGCGACGGATGAGCTCGGGCTGTACGCCGTCGAGGAACGAGCTCACGTTCACGACATTCATGCGAGTATCTTGCATTTGATGGGGCTGGACCGTCTCGATCTTTCTTACAACCACCAGGGTCGCCTGGAACGGCCAACAGTCAACGAAGGCGAAATGATCCGCAAGCTGTTAGGCTAAACGTTCCGCCGCAATCGGTTGAACTCCGCGGCGCGATCCGATGGTGCGTCTCAACCCCAGCCGCCACTCTCAACACTTTCCGTTCGCTTCCGAAGCGATTTAACTTTTCAAGTTTCCTCTGATACGTGGATAATTTCATATGAGTCTTGTTCTTTGTCGACGCCTGCTGTTTGGGCTTCTCATGACGGTGATCGGTGTCGGCGCGTTGGAAGCCACCCATGCCCGAGCCCAAGAGGGTCCGCTCGTCTATGAAGGCACCTCCGGACTGGGTGTCGGCAAACACATCGTTTTTCTGGCGGGTGACCACGAGTACCGGAGTGAAGAAGCCTTGCCCGCATTGGCGCGCATTCTTGCGAAGCATCACGGCTTTAAGTGCACCGTACTTTTCAATGTCGACGAAGAGACTGGCTACATCGTGCCAGGCAACAACAACATGCCTTACACCGATGCCGTGAATTCGGCTGACCTATTGGTATTCGGACTGCGTTTCCAAAATTTTCCCGCGGACCAAATGCAACCCATCGTCGACTACCTTGAACGTGGTGGCCCGATCGTTGGCACGCGAACGAGCACGCATGCATTCAAGATTCCGTCCGACTCGCCCTTTGCTCGCTTTGACCACCAGTACAAAGGGGACGAAATGAAGGGCGGATTCGGACGGCAAGTTCTGGGTGAAACCTGGGTGAGTCACTATGGCAAGAACCACGTGATGAGCACGCGACTGGACATCGTTCCGGAACAAGCTGACCACCCGGTTCTCAGCGGTGTGAAAGACCCATGGGTGGAAGCTGGCGGTTACTGGACGGAACCCATGCCCGATAGCATCGTGCTGGCAAATGCGCAACCGTTGCAGGGGATGACTCCCGATTCGCCAGCCGCTGCTGATAAAGAACCTTGCCCAGGCGTTTGGGTGCGGACCTACAAGACGAAGGATGGAAAGTCTGGCCGAGTCTTTACGACCACATACGGCGCCTCAGAAGACTTTCGAAACGATGGGTTTCGTCGCATGATGGTCAATGGATGCCTGTGGTCAGCCGGACTCGAAGACGCGATCCAGCCCGACCTCGACGTTGCCTTCGTTGGCCCCTACAACCCCTCGACGTTTAGTTTCGGTGGCTATCGCCAGGAAGTGAAACCACTGGACATGGCCGGCTGGGAATCTCCCATCATGGACACGAGCAAGGAAATCAAACCGCGTCCACCGCGAAAGCCAAAGTCCAAAACGAAAAAACCGGCCGTCAAGTAAAACGGCCGGTCGCTTCGAAAACTCGAATCTGAACGCAGTTCGCTCTCGGCGAGCTGCGTTCTTTTTTGACGCCAGATCGGCTAGAGAGGCGTGGGAGTTGGAGCCGAAGGTGGCCGAGGCGCGGGAGGTGGCGGCACTGGTGCGGCACCTGCATCCCTCGGAGCCGGTTCGGGTGTGTTCTCGGGAGCCGGCTCAGTCGCATCCTCAGGAGCAGGTGCGGGTAGCGGCAGCGACTCCTCTCGATTCGGCGCCGAAGGAGTTGGTACCGGCTGAACCCGAACTGCCGCATCTGGTCTCGCAGCGCCCGCATCTGGTCTCGCAGCGCCTGCACCCGGAGCCCCTGCTGACGCGGGAACCACGGCTTCCGAAACGAACAGCTTCAGCAGGTCACGCGTTTCCGCAAAACCCCTCGCGCTTCGAATCGCCGCCAAGCTTCCGTTGCTCATCACCCCGTCGTAATTGATCACAAGAGTTCGCAGTGACTCCGGCGAGCGTCCCAGATCGATCGTCTCGATGATCTGCTGTGGGCCCAGATAGTCGAGCCAAACGTCGCCGTCTTGTCGTACCGCAAGGCTGCGTGCGAGAGCTTCGGCGGCCAATCGAAGTTGAGTCGGAAGCGATTCGCCTATACTCGGCCGAGCAGCTTGATATTGATTAGGCGCAGGCTGTGGATACACGACGCCTGGATAGACCGGCGCTGGGTAAACAGGTGCGGGATAGACGGGCGCACCAAATGCGATTCCGGGGAAGGGAATCGGTGGAATGGGAGGCACGGGTCCCACCACAACGCCCGGCGGATAGGGGTAGCCGCCGTAGATGCGACTATCAACAGCAGTGAAGGGGGCTCGAATGCGTGCTCCACCATAGGGCGCGACGTCCACCGCAACGAATGGCGCACGGACCCTGACCCCGCCTAGCCCCCAACGGACGATTTGGGCGTCAGCAACGGATGCCATGGCAAGCGTGGAAACGCCGCACAGGGCGCATGTCAAAAAGCGAATCATCAAAAATCCCCCGAACTCGAAGCAGTGGTCTCACTGAACCACGCGAAGTATTGTAGCTAGAGCCGCAGGAAATTGCCCCAAATGCCGGGGCATTCCCGCGAACGTTGCCGGCAGCTATTCGAGTTCGTGCAAGATTTTCGCGTCTTTCACCGTCCAGAATCGGACTTTTCCACTCTGCCCGGCAGCAACCAGCTCCTCACCATCAGGCGTGACACTTAGTGTGTATAAGAAGTCGCCCGACGCGTTGAAGGAACGCACGAGTTTGCCATTGGCGGAATCGTAGAGCCGCACCTGACCATCGGCGCACGCCGTCATCACTTGGTTGCCCGACTGCACGAAAGCGACGGCAGTGATTTCTTTGTTGAATCCACTGATCGTGCGCCGTTGCTCGCCGGTTTCGATATTCCATACCTTCAGCGTCTGATCCGCGCTCGCGGATGCAAGCGTTTGGGCATCGTCCTGCCAAGCAATCGACAACACATGATGCGTGTGGCCTTCCAGGGAACGGATGGCTTTTCCCTGGGCCAGATCAAACAGTCTGATCGTCTTGTCCGCCGCGGAGGACGCCAGCATTCGCCCATCTGGCGAAAAAGCGAGACCCAAAACCGTGTCACTATGAACCTCGCCAAAGTCACGAACGACGCGCCCGTTGCGAACGTCAAAGACTTTCACTTCACCGGAACGACTCGGTGGACCGCTTCCCACCGCAATTGAATTCCCATCACGGTGAAAATCGAGTGCGGTAACGCGGTCGCTAATGATCGACGGATCATCAATCGAACCAAGCGTGCGTTCCAACACCCAATCGAATTCTGTTGACCACTGCTCAACGGGCCCGTCCGCTGAGAATCCGAAAAGAACGGAGTCCCGAACGGCCACCGTCAAGGGTTGCCTCTGCGACGCGAAATAAGACGCGACGGGCGCTCCATCCGCAACGCGATGAGATGGACACTCCCGTCTTCGTGCGAAGCGATCACGCATCCTTTTCCATCAAGCACCAAGCCGCATACTTTCGATTCCGAACTCGATTGCTGACCCTGCACGTCCACTAAACGTGCGTCGAGTAATCCCTGTCGCGAGGTTTCCGATTGAAGTACCGATTGATGCTGGGGAATGGCTGCAGTCGCGCGTTGCTGAGCCGCAGTTGCCGTATTGAGTGCCTGCTTCCGTTTTGCAAGTTCGCTTTCGCTCTTCTTCTTGGCCTCCTCGGCCGTAGTAACCGCCTTTTGTTGTGTTTCCAACTGCTTGCTTGCCTGATCTGACATCGCCTTCGTGCTCGCCAACAACTTGTTGGAGTCATCAATCTGCTTTTGCGCGGCTGCGGTGTCATCAGTCGCCTTCTTCAACTTGGCATTCGTTTCCTCAATCTGTTTTTTCAAGTTGGCGGCTTTCGCGTTCGCCTCGTTCATCGCTTGGGTCGCAGCCGCGACTTCCTTGGCAGCCTTTTCAGCCACAGCGTTGATGGTTGCGAATTCGGCCTTCTTCGCCTCGACCTGTTTCGCAAGATCGTCACGACTCGCTTGGCCAGACGCCAACGTTTTTTTAGCCGCATCAATCGTTTTGTTGGCATTGGCAGTGTCGATGGATGCCTTCTCGATTTGGCATTGGTCGCCGCCACGAGTGCCACCGCATCGCCACGCTTCTTCTCTTCGCCAGCCAACGCATCGACCGCTTTCTGATGGTCCTCGGTCACCTTCTTGAGTGCCTCGTCCTCTTTCTCAAGCAGTTTCTTGAGTGACTCCGTTTTCTGTGTCAGACGTGTGACAGCAGCCTTTTGTCGGGCAGCATCACGAGTCGCCGCCGCGATTCGCAACCGTTCTTTGGTATTACCTTGCATCGTCGCAAGGGTTTTTCCATCGGCAAGATTCCAAAGTTGCGTCTTGCCATCTTGCCCGCCGGTAAGCAGGCTCGCTTGGTCCTGGGTCGCGACAAGTACATCCACCGGTGCCCCATGCTCAAACTTGCGAACAACCTTGTTGTCCGGCAAGCTGACGAGCGAAACCGTTCCGCCTCCCGAAGCGACGACCGCCATCGCAGACGGCTGATGAATCAGTGCAACGGCGGTGGCGCCGTCCACGCCCCCCAACTTGTCAAGCTGTTTCTCAAGGGTCGCGTGATCGTCGCCCACTTTTAGAACATGCGTTTGCTTCGTGGAATCGATCCAGGCGATCTGCTTCGCATCGAAAGAAAATGCCAAATCCTGGATCGGCGAACCGGTGTCGAACGTCGCCAGGGGCTGCCCGCTTGCGACGCTCCAAAGCACGAGCTTGCCCATTTCATCGGCGGAGAGCAGCAGGTCCACGTTGTCTGCCCAAAGCAGCTTGGTGGTTCGCTCCTGATTGCCCATCAGCGTCGTCTGCAACTCATTGCGACTGAGATCCCAAACTTCGATGTCTCCAATCGCATTGACCAAAGCGGCAATCGTTTGGTTTGGATGAACCGTCACAACACCCGCAGCGGTCAGCAGCGGACTCGGTTGGTCCTTCAACTCTCGTGGCGTTTGTCGCCAGAGACGTACGGTACGAAAACCACCCGTCGCAATTCGATCCCCGTCGGGCGAGACAGCCACGGACTGAATCAAATCAACGTCCGTGACATCGCCGACATCCAGCGTTTTATCGACCAAATGAGCAACGATTGCGTGTGTCGCCAGATCGACCACGACCACACGATTCCCTCTCCCGACCACTGCAAATTGCCCGTCCGGCGATACGTCCAGGGAGTAAACGGTTCGCAGAGTCTCGGGAATCGGTTGCCACTGAATGGTTGCCGCCATCTTTGCGTCGCCAACCTTGGCACCGTCTTCGATCCACCGTTTCAACAACGCGAGCTGTTGTGGCGTGAGTGGTTTGGCACCAACGGAGTTGTCCTCCGGCGGCATCAACGGCTCTTCGGCTCCGACGGCGCGTGTGAACAGCAGGCTCTCTTCGACGTTGCCGGGAACGACGCCGTGACCAGAATCACCGCCCTTCGTCATTCCCTCAATCGTCTCCAAAATCAACCCGCCCTCAGATTCTTTTTCGTGATGACAAGCCAGGCAATTCTGCTTCAGCATCGGCAGAATCTCGGTGGCGAAGTCGATCGCTTCGGCGCGATCAAGCTCTGCCACCGGCAGGGGTAACTCCTGCGCCAAACTCACGCTCGGCAAAGCCAGCGTCGACAATATCACCAAAGATCGAAACAGGGTAAGTGACATCATGGATCGACAACCGTGAAGGTTGCATTGGAGGTGGGAATGAAGACCGTCTGCTCTTGCTCTTTGGCATCCGCCTTCGCAGATTCAACTTGTTTGTCTGCTGCGGCGATGGCTGCCTTGATCGCATCCACCTGCGAAGCTTGAGCCGGGTCATCGTGGAGGGTTTGTAGGTGGGATCGATAGGCCTGGGTCCGCTCGAGTCTTTGCGGGTCAGGCTTCAACTTGATTTTAGTCTCGGCCTGCAACCACAGCGAGTAAGTTCCAGCGACCGCCTTCCCGGAAACCTTGAGTACCAGGTTGCCCTCTGACTTATCGGCTGGGACTTTCACTTCGGCCGCGGTAATTCCAGGCGGCAAATCACGAGGTCTCAACACGCAAGCCGCTTTGCCGCCTTCGCGTCGGGTCAGCTGAATCGGCAGCGTGAGGCTTGCTCCTTTTTTAACTTCCGGCGTACTTTCCGCAGCCCAATGGATCGAAATCGGAGCAAGATCCTGGCGTGAAACGGCAATCTCGAGTCCGGTCGAGATCCGCGATCGAATGAATTCGCGACCGCCGCCGCGGCCCCAAACCAGACTCAACGGCGTCGCAGTCGAGGTCACGCTCCCATCCTCACTCGTCCCCGAAACTTCAACCCGAGCATGCGTGGCCAGCTCGTCGAACTGCGCGACGTCTTCCGACGCCGTCAAAGTAATTTGCGTCTGATTCTGATTCGCTGCGATCGAGACTTCGGAAGCGGTAACTCCCTTCGGCAATCCTTTGACCTTCAATCGAATCGGTCCAGCCCAACCGTCTCGGCGCAGAGCTAGAACTCGGATTGCCTCCGTGCCTCCACGAAACAATTTCGACCCAAACCCCCGCGATTGATTTACATCCTTGTTCGGAAATACACGATAGGCCACCAAGTCAAAACTCGGCCTGGGTGTTCCGGCACGCAATTGAAACTTTTTACGGAGTCGCAAGGCTCGCCCACGATCAAGATCACGAACCACTAGCCGGTAACGAGCATCGACCGGAGCAACCCAAGTCACGTGCGGATCACGAGTGACCAAACTCACCGCCGCATCCCCAACACTGTCGCTGTCGTCGGCATTTGCGATGTCATGGTATTTTTCCACTCCATCGGATTGTGACTCAATGCGTTGCACGATCAATCTTGCATCCGAGGGTTCTCCCAGACGCTCCGAACGCACATCGATCGATACCTTCTGCCCCTTACTCGCATCGAGTTCAAAGACGCGATCACTTTGGTCCGTCGCGAACCACCAAGTCTTGTCCGTGGGCAATTTTAGCGACTGACGCTCAGTGACTTCCGACACCTGATTCAAGACGGGGCGTCGCATCGCGGCGGCATTCGGAGCCCACCACTTTGGCAATCGCCCGCTTGGACCGACTTCTTCTTGCAAGCCAGGCTCGGTTTCCATAACGTCCGCCCCTTCGAACGGAGTGCGAATGAGCAACTGGTAAGGAAACTCGCTTCCGCCTCGAAACAAGAAATCATGGACGAGCAACCGATACTCTCCGACTGGCAACTCAGCCGTCTCGATGACAGGATC
>JBPCVD010000428.1:0-2775 GCA_051010815.1 Rubripirellula sp. | reverse complement strand
GCTCGGGAGTCTTCGCGTGTTGCTGGAGAATCCAATCCACCGCGTGATCTTTCAACCTCGGCAATACGTCGTCCAGGGCAAAGTCTTCATCGGCGCGGCCGCCGGTCTGATTCAGAAAGATCGTGTCTTTCGCCCTCGGTACATCCACGTTGGGAACCGTCACACAACGATCGTCTCGGATCCAGCAATAAGGTGGCATGTCCAGCGAAGCCGAGATTCCGAAAAAGTGATCGAATCCAGCCGTCAGTGGTCCGGCCTTCAACGGAACAGAAAAATCAATCTCCTCGCCCGAGCGAAAACCTGAATCGCCACGATCTGCCAATTCACTTTGACCGTCGGTTCGGGTCCACTCCATCCCCAGATGCCATTTACCAACACATGCAGTCGCATAGCCTCGATCGCGAAGATAGGTCGCCATCGTGGTACGACTTGATTCAATGAGCGGCGGACTGAGACCGTCGAGTACGCTCGACTTCAAGCGAGTACGCCAACAATATCGACCGACTAACAAACCGTACCGCGTCGGGGTGCAGACCGACGATGGTGTGTGTGCATCGGTGAACCTCATCCCCTGACTCGCCAATCGATCAATGTTCGGCGTCGATATTTTTGACTTGGGGTTGTAGCACTGTGGATCTCCCCAGCCCATGTCGTCCGCCAGGATGACGACCACATTTGGCAACGTGTCGGCGACGGCACCGCAATTCGCCCACCATGTGACCAACAACACCCACACGCAACTCCTTAGCAGATCCATTCGTTGATCAAACTCCACTTAGAAGGAAACCAGATCGATCAGCACTATCGGCAATCGCAGCAACGCTTGCCTTTGCATCGCTCGAATACCGATCGAATTGTCTCTAGGAAAGGATGGGGCGGATCACATCGCCATGGACATCCGTCAGACGTCGGTCGAGACCATTGTGGTACCAAGTGAGACGCTCGTGATCAAAACCGAGGAGATGTAAAACGGTTGCATAGAAATCCCACACTGTTGTTGGATTCACCTCCGCTCTTCGTCCAAATTCATCTGTCGCACCGTAGCTCCCTCCCTTCACACCGGCACCCATCATCCAACACGTAAATCCGTCCGGGTTGTGATCTCTCCCAACGGTTCCTTGCTGATGGGTTGGCATCCGACCGAACTCTGTCGTCCATAAGACCAATGTGTCGTCTAACATCCCAGTCTGCTTAAGGTCAGTCAGAAGCGCGGCGGTCGGCCCATCAAAAACGGGGCAATGACGCTCGTAGTCTGCCTTCAACGTCTTGTGCGCATCCCAATTCAAAAGTCCGTCGACGCCGGAAGCCCTTGAGCCACAGTACAAATTGACATAGCGGACGCCCCGTTCGAGCAATCGCCTGGCAAGCAGACAATTCCTCGCATAGGCAGCCTTCAACGTGTTCGGATCATCGGTTCCATACATCCGATGGGTTGACTCCGACTCGCGCGACAATTCCGAAACCTCGGGGGCGGAAAGCTGCATCCGACCAGCCAACTGATAGGCGGCGATGCGCGCCTGCAAATCTGACTCGCCCGGATGCTCGGCTGCAAACCGTTGGTTCAAACGCTCGATCAGCTGACGCGTATCTTTTTCTTGCTCGGCTGGAATACTGGCCGGCCGCGACAAGTTGCGAATTGGCTGCTGATTGCTCATGACGATGGCTTGGTGCCGAGCGGGCAGGAATCCGTTCGACCAATTGGCCTGACCATTCGGCGGCTCACCTCGGACATCGGGAATCGCGACGTAGGCCGGTAGGTTTTCGTTCGCTGTGCCCAACGAATGACTTGTCCACGCGCCGGCGCTTGGAAACCCTTCGGTATCGTGTCCCGTATTCACGAACACACATCCGGGACCGTGGGTATTCGTCTTGCTGTGCATCGCGTGACAGAAGGCGATGTCATCGACATGGCGTGACATTTCGGGCAGCATGCGACTGATTCGTTTGCCACTCTCGCCCCCAGGCGCGAACGCCCATGGGCTCTCCATCAGGTTGCCATTCTTGCCTTGAAATGAAGAGAAGCCTTCTTCACCGGGCAAAGGCTTTCCATTCCATTTCGCAAGTGCGGGCTTGTGTTCCCAAAGGTCCATGTGGGAGGCAGCGCCGGGACAGAAAATCTGAATCACGCGCCGTGCCTTGGCAGGATGATGCGAGGCGATTGCACTACCAGCCGAAAGCTTGCCCGCCAGCGCCTCATGTTCCATCAATTGCATCAAGCCGACACCAGCCAAGGCTGTCGACACATCTCCGAAGAAATTCCGTCTGGAAAGGCTATGCTGCAAATTCATAACACGTAGATCAACTCGCTTGTGTTCATCAGAGCGCGACACATCGCCTCCAACCCATGCTGCTGCAAGACTGTCAAACAGGCTTGTCGTTCAGTTTCGGACGGTGCCCGACCGAAACAAATCTGAAACGCGCGATTCACTTGCCTTGCCGGTTCTTCACCCGCATCGGTTACCAATCGCTGCGCCATCGCTCGTGACATAACGAGAGTAAAATCGTGATTCAGAGTCGTCAGCGCCTGCAATGGCGTTGTCGTCTCCGCTCGTCTCGCAGTTGAAAAAGCACAGTCGGGCTGATCAAAATCCGTCATCAGATCGGTTCGGGAAGCGCGAGCGTTCTGGTGATAGACGGCGCGACGAAATGTCTCCGGACCGTGTGTGTCCCGTGGCACATAGGTCGCAACGTTGTCCTGGAGATATCGATAGAGGCGAAAACCTGGGCCTCCCATCTCTTCCTGCAGTTGGCCGGAAGTCGCCAACATCGTGTCGC
>JBPCVD010000427.1:0-11078 GCA_051010815.1 Rubripirellula sp. | reverse complement strand
CAACCCTGTGCGGTCGTGACGCGGTCCAAATCCACAGCGGTGATACGAACGCTGTCGACCTATCCCTCATGGCGAAACGATGGGAGCCGGTTGGAAGAGTTCAGGCGAATCCGTTCTTTGTTCGCCTGTTTCCCGATGACAGCCATAGTCTGACGCTGTTTCGTGACGGACGCGTCGTCGTTACCGGCACTTCTGAAATCAGCGTCGCGCGTACATTGTGCGATCGCTTTGTCGGTGGCTGATCACTCCGGAATACGATTCAACGTATAGTACGCCGCATCGTGCAACAGCGGCGCGCCTTGATCACTACGAACCCCATCGCTGTGCAACTCGTGCACGTGTCCAACTTGTAAACCATCGATCGCTAACTGCACGCGCATTCGATCTTCAGACACGACGGCGCTCGTGATGGTTGGCGACGTGTGATCGACCTCGGGACTTCCGTACTGAGAACGGTACTCGTACGTGTATGTCGTCAACTTGTACCCGTCTAAGTGCTGAGCGGTCGCAGCATCCACGGGTTGCGTGAAGACCAATTCGAATCCGTTTGGCATGGCACGCATCTGCTGGATCTCGAAGGGTACTTTGCCAGTCCAGTCCAACCGCTCCACCGCAAACGGACGCGTGCCCACCGATCCCCATCCACGGTTGGTGCCACCCACAAACAGCGCACCCGACGGGGCGAATTCCACACCGACATTTCCCGAGGCAAAACCTTTGCAAAAAGGAAAACACACGCCTTGGTACACGCCGTCGATCTGCTCCAGGAAGACTCGCATGATCGAACTGTGGGACTGATCGCCCACAAATAGCTGCCCCGAAAAAGGACCAAACTTACCGTTCGTCGTATCGCAAGCGACTCCGGATGCGCTCTTGCCCATTTTGTTGTAGGGAAACAGAACCGCCGGTGGCACCAGCTCTGGAATTCGCTCCAACTCCGTCGGTATTCGGCTTCCGCTGTTCGGTTCGATGGGGCGTTTCCCCATCGCATCGCTCGCCTGGTCGTACCAAGCAAACCCGCCCGGGTGCCCGACGAACTTCTTTTCGATCAACGGTTTGAGCGCGCACGTTCCATTCCATGGGCCCTGGTTGTCCGTATAGAACAGGTCACCGCTCACGTTTTGACCGATCCCACCGGGCGAGCGGACGCCGCTGGCAAACGGAACGGTTTCCCCCTCCGGTGTGATCTTCATTGCCCATCCACGAAACGGAACGTCACTGGTAAACGAGCCGGTCAGACAAAGCACCAGAACAAGGTTCCCTGCGTCGTCAAACTTCGAACCAAATGCATACTCGTGATAGTCACCCGAGACACCCCAACCATCGGCATGCGTTTCGAATAGATCGGCACGTCCATCCCCATCCTCGTCCTTGATTCGAGTGACCTCGGGGCGTTGCGTGGCGTAAAGCCATCCGTCGCGTTCGGCCAGCGTCAACGGTTCGTGCAATCCGCGTGCAAAGACGCTGAATTGGTCCGACTTGACTTCATCGGCTAGCGGATTCTGAACCATGAAGATGTCACCGCGACGAGAACATACCGCCAACCGTCCATCGGACATGAACTGAAAACCGCAAGCCTCAACGGTCTCTTCAAGTGGAATTTCGAATGTCGTGATGCGGTAGTAGTCCGACTCCTTCGCTTCAGCATTGGACTGTGCCGTCACTTTGGATACATCGACACAAACCAACCACACGCACATGCCAAGACCCAACAACTTCAGTGCGCGGGCGATTCGCCGAGACGGGCTGGCGGTTTCAGAGTTCTTCATTGAATGAATCGTTTGATCAAGTGGAATGGGCGGAGCGGCGGATACCAGCGTATTGACATCAGCTACCATCGAATCGTCTCCGTCATGCGGTGATTCCCTGGTGGCACGACCGCCCTGAGGCTCTTCCCGCCGTCGAGCAGTTCACAAGCCACGCCGTCAATCGCCAACTCCACGTTGCCATCCACAGAGAAGCGGTCGCCAACTTGTTGAATCTCTCCCTCCGCGATCAGCCAGGTCACGGGTTGATCGGTTGGGTTCTCAATCTCGATCGTTCGCACAATCGAACTTGTCTCACCAGTTCGCTCAGGTCTCGGCGTGTCCACAATCGAAATCTCGCCAATCGAGTAGCGGAAACTAGGGTTGCCCTCCTTGTCGAGTCGGTAACCGCGAAATCGATAGCCAAGTTCGCGTCCTGATTGTTGCGGCCAAGCTGCATCCTTCGTCGCCAACACGGCAAACGGCGTCCGGCGATCGATCTCCACGATCGAATCACCGAGGGGTTGTTGCCTGCCCTGACCCCGATTGCGCCAGTGCATGGAGGCGTCTATGAAACTGTTCTTCCACACACGCGGAATTGACATTCGCTCGGCATCCCAAATCAGATTGATATCCCCTGGATACCCCACACCGATGCCGCGACCACTGACATCCTGGAAGAAGTTGCGATAGATCCGTGGTTGATCGGTGGGCGCCAGCAGAATCGTGCCCTGTTTCAATCCCTCCGGTTCCTTTGCATCCTTGCCAGCTTCGAGGTATCGCCACATCGCATCGATTTGCAATGTCGGATCGCCATCATAGAGATCGGTGAGTGCCGACCGTCCATCTACGAAACTGTTTGGCATGCGGGTCCCCGGTCGATAGGCGACCGGATCCTGAAGGTAGCGATGGAACCACGACTCGCGCAATCGCGTGCTCATGTTCAGCATGTCGATCGCGCCGATCCCACCTCCTTTGTTGCCGCCATAGCTATGGCATTTGATGCAAGCGAGACCCTTGTTGCCGACGGCGCGACGGCCGCTGTTGAGAACTTTATCATTCGCCTGATTGCTTTCCGCCTGATTCATTTCGTCGCGGCGATCGAGACGCGCCAACGACTGATGCAGCGGTCGCAGGGCTTGGTAACGATACCCGGGCATCCGCGTACGCATGTACTTCCTCAGCCGTGCCCCATCTTCCAGTAGCGTCTCCAAGTACGCGTCGTTGAGCTTGTCACCGACGCCATCAAGCGGTGGTGGAATCCTGCCCTCCAGTCCCATTTCCGGTGTGGTGGTCTGAAAGTGGGAATCGCGTGCCAGCTCAGGTCCACCCAGTTCGCCACGACGATGGCAGGCGTAACAGTTCAGCGCCGCCATCGTCAAATGGACTCGCTGCGCATCATCGACCTGCCAGGGATCTGGTTCGTCAGAATCCGCCGATATCTGTGTCAACCGAGCCGCAAGGGCTGCCCGCTGCGTGGGATTCAACTCGTAGTCGACTGCGCCGGATGGCACGCTTGCGGCCAGGCAACCGCGATCCACTCGCAGTCGATTCAGTGGCGGCGCCTGAACCACACTAGGTTGGGGCGGCCCCATCGCGTGGCAATTCACGCATCCACTCGTTCGAAACAGTTGCCTCCCTTCATCAACAAGCGAGGCGAGAGGTTCGAACTTGCTCGGCAACAGAACCTTGGGAACCGGATTCGCTGGATCCACAATCAAACTCGCGATGTCGACGTTTCCAACGCTCGGGTCGTCCATCTTCAGAGACAACTCTGCACCACCACCACCATTGAAGAACTCCACGCGAACTTTGTGAAGTCCCGCCGTCAAGTCGAAGGTTGCTTGCCGAGTCTCCCTCGGATGAATGCCATCGATCAGCAGTTCCTGATCCCCAATTCTCAGTCGACTTCCATCATCACTCGCTAGCGTGAAGACGTAGCTTCCATCATGAGCAATCGGTAGCTCAGCTTCGAACACGACGCCGTAGTTATTGACCGGCTTGATGTCGTTAATCTGCAGTCCCGAAACGCTATCCGACTTGACCGGTTCAAGCTGTTCAAAGTCAGGCAACTTCGCCCATTCGCCTCGGTAAATTCGGCGACGAAACTTTGCCGTCGATTCCCGAACGGTCACGGCGCGCGTCAAGTAAGCTGCGATAGCGACCGCATCGGCATCGGTACCGACAAGGGCAGGCATACGTAGTCCCGGGCGGAGATCATGAGGATGGCGTAGAAACTTCGCTAGCGACAACACCGTGTATTTCTGGTCAACCTTGCCCAACGGAATGGTCGTCGCTTTTGGTGTGGCTTCACCGCTGAAGGACGGGTGGCAAGCGACGCAACCGACACGATGGTAAAGCTGTTCCCCTTTTTCAGCGATCTGCTTTGTGATCGGACGGTCGACCAAGTCTCCAGCGCCACTCAATAGCAAATAGCTGGCGATCGCCTCCGCACGATGGCGACGTGTGGGCGCAGCAACGTCGTGCCAAACAATCGGCATGGTGGTTCCCGGTTTCGCGCCGTGCGGCTGCGCAATCATCTCGACCAGCGCGTCGGGACGCACGCGAGAACCAACTTCGGCCAACACAGGTCCTCGCTTGCGAGGCAATACACGTTCATCTGCACTGCGGTGACAAGCGTCACAAGCAAGGCTGTTGATCAGGAGTCGACCACCCTCAGACAATGACGATGACCCGTCCGCATAGAACCGCTCGAAGCCAGGCACAATCGGGCGTCTCGCCTCCCGTTGCGAGTCGCGGGGTTGCACCCAGATGTTTCGAAACCGAACCGGATTCCCATGATCTTGCAAATAGATTGGTCCAGGGTCAGGTGATTCTTTTAACTTGGCTGCTGTCGTTGTCTTGGGTACCGTCACATCGTTTTGAACGACAACACCGTTGAGTCGAACTGTCATGCGTGCATCCGAAGTCTTCTTGCCCTCGGCGTCGTAGCGTGCGGCTGTGAAATCAACGTCGTACGTCTGCCAGGTCATCGGCGGAAGACACATGTTCAAATCAGGATCACGGACGCTGTAAATACCGCCCGATTCGTTCATGCGTCCTTGTTGTCCGAATGAGTCCAATACCTGTGTCTCATAGCGACCCTGGTGGTACACGCCACTGTTGCCGCGCGCTTGCCCACTTTTTGTTGGCATCCAGGGGCAACGAAATTCCAGGTGCAAGGTGTAGTCTTGAAACAGATCCTGGCTGATCGTCCCCTGCATCAGCAATCCGTTCGCACTGAGTTTTCCATCCCGCCAATGCTGATCAACAGATTCTTGCGTCCCATCGAACAGAACGACAGCACCTGCCGGCGGCGTGCTGCCCAATGTCGGACTTCGCCGTTCAACGCGTTTCAACTCCATGGATTCGACCAACTGTTCAACGGTGTCGGCGTCACCTTCAAGACGACGAGGCACATCGGAAGCGGCACCGGCCCCGGGCAATCCACCCTCGTAAACGACGATGTCGAATTCTCCGTCCCCGACCCCAATCACCTGCATCCCTTTCTGTTTCCCCAAATACTCACCCTGAATCGGGAAGTCAGGATCCTGAGTGACGACCTTCAGGTCAGCAGCAGGCTCCTCCGCCCTCACGAATCTGTCCCCCGAAAGGGCCAGCAGCAGAGTGATTGTGAGCGCTAACGCGGGCGTTTCTGAAAAAATGGCGAGTCGCATTGGGCGGGAGAGCGGGGTCGGCGGAAGGGCGTGCGGGACACGGGAACCGCAAATGTAGTCGAACATGGGGAACATGGGAGCCTTTCGCGATCGAAAGGTTTTCTAGATACAAATGGGCTTTTAAGATAATCTGGTCCGTAAGTAGTATTCGAGTCCCCATTTGCTGCCGTCGTATTCCCCTGGTTAGGCTCAAGGTTGCAGACCGTTACCTGCTTGCTGACTCTCCAGTCACCCCGGCTGTTCCAGCCCTTATCGCTCAACCGACCATTGCCGATGACGGCAATTCCGCCATTTCCTGCCGCTTGCCTTCGCACGTTCATGCGTGCCATCCAGCACCCACTCAACGTGTCCGCCCTACTTCATGTTTGATCCGCTGCACAAATGGCTGGGCATTCCTCCCGAGGAACAGCCGCCGAATCACTACCGGTTGCTTGGTATCGCCGCCTTTGAAGGCGATACGGAAGTCATCGATGCAGCCGCCGACAAACAACTTGCCTTTCTTCATGATCTCACCAATGGCGACCACGGTGAGAAGGCCGAACAACTTTCCAACCAGGTGTCTGCCGCCCGACTCTGCTTGCTGAACGATGGAAAGAAGGAGACGTACGACGCGACGTTGCGAGGTCAATTGGAACGATCGCTTCCCTTGCCCTCTGCACAACCTTCCGACCTGCTCACGCCAAGCTCAGGGCCTTCGACCAATCCGGTCACTGGTGAACCCTACATCCCCGCGCCCAGTGCATCGACACCCGTCGAACCGGAGTACAGGGTCACTCCGGAAACAAGTTCGAGCACCACGGAAGTTTCGACGGCATCATCGCGACGAACGCAGAATCGTCCACGCAAGTCGCACAGGAAGTACCTGCACCTCTCGACGCTCCTCTGTCTGGTCGTGCTGACGCTGGTTGGAGTTGGCGTTTATCAAGGGCGTCTGGTTTTCGATTTTTCGCTCCTTGAGTCACTCGGCTTGGCTTCTCCGCAACCGTCACCCGCCCCAAGCACATCGACGATACCGGCACCATCCCCGGGTTCACCAATCGCGACTTCAGAGCCGACCGCACCGTCGCCCATCACAAAACCGACACCATCGAGTTCGGTGAACGTGAAACGACCTGAAGACGCGTCCACGACACCCGGTCGACCGAATCCCCAATCGACCACGTCGCTGACACCGCCGCCTCGCCCAACCAAACCAAGGTCGCTCGGCGACTTGCTTCACTCGGGCGCTTCGTCATCCGAGACGGCGCCGGTCATCATGGAGCCTCTTCCTTCCGAAAGCCAAATCGAGATCAAGATGGACTTGATCCGCGAACTGTACCAGGAGGAGTACCGCGACGCTCAAACGCCTGAGAAACGTTTGGAATTGGCTCAGCTCATGCATCGAGAAGGGCAGAACACAAATGACGACGCCGTAGGACGCTTCGCCTTGTGGAAGGTCGCTCGAGACATCATGGTCCGTGAGGGTGAATTCGCATCGGCATTGGCTATCGCTGACAACATGCAGACGCACTACCACGATGTCGACGCATTGCAGTTGAAGACACAGGTTCTGGAGGATGCCGCGATGCGAATCACTCCTGGGACACTGCCGAAGTTCATTGAGTCGGCGAGCGAGGTCACGCACGATTGCCTGCGTCAGGAAAGGTTTGGTTTAGCTCGAGTCTTTACCGATTTTTTGAAACAGGACCTGGAGACGAAAGCGACCGGAATCCAGATTGCCAAGATCGATCAGCTTCAACGTGAGGTTCAAGCATCAGAACTGTCGTTCAAGGAATACGAACTTGCCTTCATCACGCTCGAAAAGACCGTCGACGACCCACAGGCCAACCTGGCCGCTGGCCGATTTCTCTGCTTCATAAGAGGGGATTGGGACACCGGTCTGAACCATCTGTCGCAAGCGAGCGACCCGAAGATAAGTAGCGCCGCTGAGATGGAGTTGGGCGCCAGCTTTGATTCACCCAACGCCACCGAGGTTGCCGATGCATGGTTCGACATTGCAGAATCGGAAACTGGTGAGCACGAACAGGCCAACATTCGAAGACACGCGTTGGAGTGGTATCGCGAGGTCATCGATGGAACCAGCGGGCTTCAAGAACGCAAAGTTCAATCCCGCATCACGACACTCGAGCGATTGCTTCCCGGTGACGACCGCCCCAACGGTTCGAGTAGCGAGAAACTGCCGAACGCGATTCGATATCGTGTCCACACCTCCAAGGATTCACGCAGCGACTTCGTGGAACGAAAAGGCGACACGTTTACGATGGGGATGGGATCACGTCCCGATGGCCGGGGGGAAGCGATCGCCGGCATCGAACTCGAAAACGTGTCTAAGATCACGGTTCTTGGCTCCGCATCTCAGAACATTGATGTAGCCATCGACAACTATTCCAAGACAGGGTTCATGGTCGACTATCACACGCCGGGCGGGTACACCAAACGCGTGTTTCTTGGATTGGGTCTCAAACCGAATCGGGAGTTTACAACTGCCCCCAGCGAATGGGGCACAAAGACCAAACCGGAATTCGTCACGGACATTGGCCGCGAAAACACTTACAAGATTGATCTCAGCCGTTGGGCTCCGAGCACCTGGGATGGCCGCTGCTGGTTTACGATTTACATGCAAAACGCGGGGCCAAATCGTACGGTCTCCGCCAAGGTATCATGGGAAGCGAACTGAGCTGATCGCACATTCGGAGCCGATTTCTTGACCAAGGATGATTCACTAGTTCTCGGCATCGATCTCGGGACCACTCGCAGTGTCTCCGCGATCGTGGATGATACTGGCAAACCTCAGACCATTCAGAATAGCGAAGGCGACCTGACCACACCCTCTGTCGTCCTGTTCGAAGACGACTGTGTCTCAATCGGGAAAGAGGCATTGAAGGCTGCCGCGATTCTGCCGGATCAGGTTGCCAGGTTCGCGAAACGCGAGATGGGAAAGGATACGTTCTCTCACGAGGTGAACGGTCAGGCCTATCCACCGGAGATGATTCAATCGCTGATCTTGGGGCGACTGCGACGCGACGCAGAATCGAGGCTCGGACAAAAAGTCCAATCCGCCGTCATCACGGTCCCCGCCTATTTCGATGAGCCCAAACGGCGGTCCACCATGGACGCTGGGTTGCTCGCCGGGCTTGACGTCAAGGCTGTGATCAACGAACCGACTGCGGCAGCGATCGCGTTTGGGATGGAGTCAACGCAAGCCACGAGACGACGTTCTTCCAGCGCTGATGGTTCGCAAACCATCCTGGTCTATGACTTGGGTGGCGGCACCTTCGATGCCTCCATCGTACGTGTGGATGGAAACAAGATCGATGTCATCGCAACCGACGGGAATGGAATGCTCGGTGGCATGGACTGGGACAAGTGTCTGTCCCGTTGGCTCGATGCAAAGTTCGCAGTCAACCACAACATCAAGCCGTCAGAAACCGCGACCGGTGAAGCGATGTTGTGGCGTGAATCGGAAGACATCAAGCACTCATTGACCTCGCGAAAGCGTGTTGACCTCCGCGTCGCCTACGAAGGACATCTGCTGTCCACCGAGATCACTCGTGACGAGTTTGAGGAAATCACGGCGCACCTGCTCGATCGAACTCGATTCACGGTTCGCAAACTGGTTCAAGATGCGAAACTCTCATGGATCGAAATTGACAAAGTTGTTTTGGTCGGTGGATCGACGCGAATGCCGCAGGTCAGTGCGATGTTGCTGCGTGAATCGGGAATCGAACCCGATTCCACGGTTTCAGCCGACGAGGCAGTTGCGCACGGGGCTGCAATCTATGCGGCAACACTCGCTGACCGACCTGATGCTGAAGATGCAACGAAACTAACGATTACCGATGTCAACGCACACAACCTGGGTGTCCTTGGCGTCGACAAAGTGACCGGCAGTCGCTGCAATCACGTGATGATCCCTCGCAATACGCCGCTTCCCGCGGCCAAAGCGACACGCTTCGAAACCATACGAGACGATCAGCCCAGTGTGGCTGTGGAGGTAATTGAAGGGGGTGACGCACGCGGACAGCATGCCACCCAAATCGGACGCTGCGTGATCCACGATTTGCCCTCTAACCTTCCGGCGGGAACGCCCGTCGATGTCCTGTTTCGCTATGACACCGACGGCCTCATCAACGTGAAGGCTTCCCTACCGACGATTGGGCAGCAAGCTAGCTTGCGGATCGACCGAGCCTCCGGACTCTCTAGCGAAGAGCGGACGAAGATGCGTGACATTCACTTGGCACTCGGACTCGACCCGGACGACGACGAAGAGGATTGAAGGCACATCCCTTGCCGACGTCTACGCGTACGGTAACTCTCGGTTCCTGATCCAAGCAAATGCTCGATAGCCTCTCCAAGCGAATGCTGCCACTGGCGCCGTTGATCGGTCTCGTCATCGCCGCGATCTGTTATCACAACGGGCTATCGTTCGAAGCCAGTTGCTGTGCATGGGTTGCGATCGTTTGTGCCTTGTGGTGGATTTTTGAGTGTCTGCACATCGCGATCGTCGGACTGTTGCCATTTGTGGCTTTCCCGTTGCTTGGCGTGGTCGATCACAAGACGGTGGCGCAGTCCTATGGCCATACGATGATTCTCTTGTTGATGGGCGGCTTCTTTCTATCAGCCGCGATGGAGAAGAGTGGCGCTCACCGACGCATTGCCCTCAACATGGTGCGAGCGGTTGGTGGCGAGGGCGGACGACGCATGGTGCTTGGGTTCATGCTGGCGACGGCGTTGCTATCGATGTGGATCAGCAATGCTGCGACCACGTTGATGATGCTGCCGATCGCATTAGCCGTCCTTCATAGCTCGGGTAACCCGTCGCTCCGCGCGCCGTTGCTGTTGGGGATCGCCTATGCCGCAAGCGTCGGAGGTATGGCGACACCGATTGGCACGCCACCAAACGTCGTCTTCATGGGAATGATCGAGGACACCTTTCAAATTGAATTCAGTTTCGCACGTTGGATGATGATTGGCTTGCCCATCGTCGTATTGCTTCTTCCGGCGATCTGGCTGTGGGTCACGCGTGGCATCAAAGACGCGGGACCGATTGAAATGCCTACTGTGGGACGGTGGCGTCCAAGCGAAGTTCGGGTTCTGGCCGTGTTTGCGACGACTGCTCTACTGTGGACCTTTCGCAGCGCTCCGTTTGGCGGATGGTCCGGCTTCCTTCCCAACGAAGGATCGCAGGTCGGCGATACCACGGTTGCCTTGGCTGCTTGCTTGTTCCTGTTTCTGTGCCCGTCGGGTGAAGCAAGGCCAACGCAGAGCGAAGGCGATGCCTTCCGCGAAGGCGGGACACCCGATCGTGACACCGAGAGTTCCACTCAAAAGTCCGACGGACCGTTCTCCCTTCACCGCAAACGTGACACGCTGCTTGATTGGCCAACGGCAGCAAAAATTCCCTGGGGTATCTTGATCATGTTTGGCGGCGGACTCGCGCTGGCGGCTGGTTTCGAAAACTCGGGATTGAGTCGCGCGATCGGCAATCAGCTTACCGTGTTTGAGTCCGCGCCACCCTGGCTTGTGGTTCTGTCGGTCTGTCTACTCGTCACGTTTCTGACGGAGATCACAAGCAGCACTGCGACGGCGACACTGATGCTTCCGATATTGGGCGAACTCGCCGTCGCAACCAGCATGTCTCCGGAATCCGTGATGG
>JBPCVD010000426.1:0-4178 GCA_051010815.1 Rubripirellula sp. | reverse complement strand
CCTCAATTTCGACCAAGCGACCGTTGACCGACACTTTCGCGCCGTCCACGATGGCTACCGGTTTTTGTCCAATGCGACTCATAACAGTTGCTTCAATTCAATCTGATGTTTTTCAGCGGGGCGAAATCAGTGGGGCGACCCACCGGATCCTTCCCGCACTGCGACGACTTCGGATCAGGCGACCTCGCCAAGCACTTCACCGCCGATATTATCCCGGCGGGCTTCACGATCGCTGATCACGCCACGGCTGCTGCTGATGATGCTAATTCCAAGCCCACCAAGCACCGGCTTGAGCTCTTTTCCACGGGTGTAAAGACGACGCCCTGGCTTGCTGACGCGTTTGATCGATTGGATCACGCGTTCACCGTTGGGGCCGTACTTCAATTCCAACCGCAACGTTGCCGTTGGGTTTTCTTCTTCTACGTCCTTCCAATCCCAGATGAAACCTTCGCGTTTCAACACGTCGGCGATTCCACGTTTGAATCGACTGGATGGAATATCGACATATGGCTTCTCTACGCGAACCGCGTTACGGATGCGAGTGAGCATGTCGGCAATTGGGTCGGTCATCATAATGTTGTCAGCTCCCCTACTACTCTTTCGATTCTCACCAGCTGGCCTTGCGAACGCCCGGGATCAGCCCCAGATTCGCGTTCTCGCGGAAACAAATTCGGCAAAGGCCGAACTTGCGATACACCGATCGAGGACGACCGCAGAACTTGCAGCGGTTTTCCTTTCGGGAACTAAACTTCGGCTTTCGATTGGCCTTAGCGATCTTCGATTTGCTTGCCACGGGGTGACTTTCAGTTACTGGCTGGAAAGTGGAATGTTGTCGCGTCGTAAGCAACCAAACTTACGCCGCATCCTTGTTTTTCTTGTCCTGCTTGAACGGCATGCCGAGCAATTCGAGCAGGTCACGCGCCTCTTCGTTGCTGTCTGCCGAAGTCACAATCGTGATGTTCATCCCCTGAGGGCGAGTGAACTTGTCAGGATTCAGTTCGGGGAACACCAACTGTTCGGTCAGGCCTAGCGTGTAATTTCCGCGACCATCAAATGCCTTGCGGCTAATCCCGCGAAAGTCACGCACTCGTGGCAGGACAATCGCGACCATCCGGTCAAGAAACTCGTACATCCGCTTGCGTCGCAACGTCACCATGCATCCGATCGGCATACCTTCGCGAAGGCGAAAGTTTGCAATCGATTTGCGTGAAGTGGTCACGACTGGCTTTTGTCCGGCGATCTCGGTCATGCACTCGATGGCCAGATCAAGGATCTTCTTGTCACCGATAGCCTGGCCGACACCCATATTCAACGTGATCTTCTCGATCTGAGGAATCTGGTGCGGGTTGATGTATCCGTGCTTCTCCGTCAACGCCTTGCGGACGTCGTCTTCGTAGCGGACTTGCATTCTTGGTTTTGATTCGGCCATTTCTTTCATCCGCTCTTGCGGTGGCTAACAGGCTCTTGAGTTGTTTCGGGTTACTTCTTGGCGTGGGCGGTACGGGCCGGGGCGATCTTGCCGAGGCTGGCACCGCTGGCCTTCGCAAATCGCTCTTTACTACCGTCTTCCAGGAAACGAACCCCAACGCGGGTTGGCTTGCCTGTCGACTGGTCCACCAGCATCACGTTGCTGGCGCTGATGGGCATTTCCTTGTTAAGCCGGCCACCCTGAGGGTTCTTTTGGCTTCTCCGCACGTGCTTCCAGACGCGACCAGCGCCCTCAACCACAACTTTGTTCTTCTTGCGGTCGATTTTCAGGATCTTGCCACGGTGACCTTTATCGGCCCCGGCGATCACTTCGACTTCGTCATCAATACGGAAAAACATGACTTTTGATTCGTTTCAAACAAATGGATGCAAACGGTTGACTACGGCTGCCGAGCTCAGACCACTTCGTTGGCGAGGCTGACAATCTTCATGAAGCTGCGATCTCGCAGCTCACGAGCGACCGCACCGAAGATGCGGGTGCCGCGGGGCGTTTTGTCTTTGTCGATCAAAACAACCGCGTTGCTGTCGAACTTGATGTAGCTACCGTCGGCCCGACGCGTTGGCTGTTTGGTTCGAACGATGACCGCTCGGACAATCGACTTCTTCTTGATGTCACTACCTGGGATCACACTTTTGACGCTGCAAACAATGACGTCACCCAAGCCGGCAAAACGCCGACGACTGCCGCCGAGCACCTTGATGCACATCACTACGCGAGCACCGGTGTTGTCGGCGACATCGAGACGGGATTCTTGTTGGATCATTTTTCTATCTTGCTGCCGAAAGGCGTTTTCTAATCTTGGTTGTGATGTCGTTTGAACGACATCTCATTCGCCGGCGGACTCTTCCGTTTTCTCTTCACCCGCATGAGCCGCTTCGATTGCCTCGGACTCAGCTTGCGTTGCACCCTTGCGGGCCGCCCGCAGAGCCGCGACGTCGACCTCGGTACTCTTTTCCAACACGCGAACCAGACGCCATCGCTTTAACTTGCTTAGCGGTGCTGACTCGATGATCTCCACACGATCCCCAGTGCCCGACTCGTCTGCCTCATCGTGGGCATAACAAACGGTACGTTTGCGGATGTACTTCTTGTATTTCGGATGCTTGACCAGACGGTTGATTTCGACACGACGAGTCTTGCTCATCTTGTCGCTGGTTACGATTCCGGAAACGACGCGTTTCGGCATGGAGTCAGGTCCGAGTTCTACTGTTGGTGTTTGCTAAGTTCTATTTGGCAGCCTTCTGACGCTCCGACTGGATCGTTTTGATCCGAGCGATCAGGCGGCGATTCTTTCTAATTTCGCTGGGCGTATTCAATCGCTCTGACTGCGATTGAAACCGAAGTCGGAACAACGTCTGCGCCGCCTCATTGGCGGTCGCATCAAGCTGTTCGTCGCTCATTTCGCGAAGTTCAGTGTTCGTACTCATGTCTGTTTGTCTTTCTTGCGATCCGAAAAAGCATGTAGCCCTGGTTCACAGCCGCACTCTGCGGCTGCCACCTTAGGCGGACCGTCGCTCAACAAAGCGGACTTTCACAGGAAGCTTGCTCGCCAAACGTGCAAAACAGACTTTGGCTTGCTGCTCCGTGACTCCGCCGAGTTCGTAAAGGATGGTTCCCGGCTTCACGACCGCGGCCCAGAAGTCTGGCTCCCCTTTGCCTTTTCCCATTCGAGTTTCCAACGGTGTGCTGGAGACCGACTTGTCTGGGAAAATGCGAATGTAGAGCTTTCCTTCGCCGCGGACGTACTGCTGGGCAGCGATACGTCCGGCTTCGATCGTCGTGGCCTTCACCCAACCGGGCTCGAGGGACTGAATCCCGAAGTCACCAAAGACGACCGTGTTGCCGCGCGTCGCGCTACCTTTTATGCGACCTCTTTGGCTTTTTCGATGCTTGACCCGCTTGGGCATCAACGCCATCGGTGTCGTCTCCGTAAGTACCTTGGTTAATCCACACCTGAATCCCGATGTGCCCCTGTGGCGTCATCGCTTCGGTGAATCCGTAATCAATCTTTGCTTGCAGCGTGCTCAATGGAATTGAACCCGCAATTTGTTTCTCTCGGCGAGCCATTTCCGCTCCACCTAAACGTCCTGCCATTTGGATCTTGATGCCTTTGGCACCCGCATCCATGGTCTGCTCCAGCGAACGCTTCATCGTTCGTCGGAAACTTGACCGCTTGGCAAGCTGTTGTGCGATATCCTCAGCTACCAGCTGAGCTTGCAACTCCGGACGACCCACTTCCTCAACCTTCAGGTTGATTCGGCGACCGATCAGGTTTTGCAGTTCGGACTGGAGAATCTCGATCTCCTGGCCCTTCTTTCCGATGATCAGTCCGGGACGAGCGACAAACAACATCACCCGAACTTCATCACGTGTACGTTCAATTTCGATCCGATCGATGCCGGCACTTCGGTACTGGCTCTTCTTCGGATGGTTCATGATGAAATTTCGCAACTTGCGGTCTTCTACCAGCAGGTCCGCGAAATCTTGCTTCGATGCATACCAACGGCTCGACCATCCACGGGTGACGCCGGTTCGGAATGCGATTGGGTTGACTTTTTGGCCCATGTTTAAGCTTTTGGCAGTTAGCGGTTAGCGGTTAGCTTTTCGTATTCGTTGTCTTACTTGTTTTTCCTAGCTCTTAGCTAACTGCTAATCGCCAGTGGCTCATTAAATTTCGTCAATCGGTGTC
>JBPCVD010000425.1:0-16635 GCA_051010815.1 Rubripirellula sp. | reverse complement strand
CGCCATAGTTGATCGCGCCCAGCCAGCCGCTCATGATGATTCCCACGCTGCCGGCGTGGTACATCCCGCCGATCTGCTGCGGCAATTCACGACTCACACCCAGCCCTTCGAACTTGGTCCCAAAGCTGGCTCCCATTTCATGACGAGTGTAGTGATTGAAGGTACGCGGCGTCGCCGCCTCGGCGCGATCAATCTTGTCGCGAACACCGGGAATGTATTTTTCTAAAGCCTCAATCGTTGTTTCAACCAAGTCATCCTTGCTTGCCTGATAATCGACGTCGTTGAGATCGGACCAGTCGGACCAGTTTGCGTTGGTGCTACTGACGATCGCGAAACGTTCTTTCTTGTGCGGACGTGTCCGCGGATAGTAGAAACTGAATGTCCGACTCGTGATATCGCGGCTCAATAGAAGGTCGGTACGGAATTCCTTTGCCGTGCTGGTAAAGAACAAGTCGCCGGACGACTCGTCGATCTCTTCGCCCTCCTTCAGTGCCATGTAGACCTGCGTGCTGCTGTTGTTCAAACGAACAGCCTCCACCTGATCCACGAAGTTTCGATCAAGCTTCTCCGGACCAATCATCTTGAGAATCGTCGTCCGGAGATTGGCGTTACTTACCACTGCTCGGCAGCCGATCCTGCGACCACGGGTCTCAACGGCTGCCACCTTGCCATCTTCGACATGAATTCGATCGACACCACAGTTGATCCGAATGTCAACTCCATTGGCCTTCAACTCCTTCTTCATGCGAGAGACCAAATCCTCCGTCCCGCCCTCGTAGATGAATACTCCCTTGCTCATGAAGTTGCTGAACACGATTCCATACGTAATCGCCGGATCTTCCAGAGTGGAACCATTGGCGTACGTGATCGGTTCCATCAGCAGGCGGACGACATCATCACGTCCCGGGAAAAATCGATCGAACAGCTGACGGGTCGTGGTCGCTTGGTCGTCATAGAAGTTCATCCCTCGAGCCGTATCAAAGAACTCGTTGACAGTCTCGGGCGCGATTCCAAAGTCTGTGGTCAGGAGCCGCGTGAAGTCCTCTCGATTGAACGTCGTGGTGAGCGAAAACTGGGGATTGTCAAAACGGATGTTCTTGAGCTGAACAATTCGATCGGCAATGTCGCGACTCCAATATCGACGACACGACTTGATCATTCCGTGAGGAAAGCCGTGCAGCGAAATGTCGAAGATATGCCCGCCGGGACGGAGAAACCAAGTCGCCAGACCTCCCAACTTATAGTGCTGCTCGAGCAGCAAGACACGATGCCCAGCTCGTCCGAGAATGTTCGCCGACGTCATTCCGGCCAAACCACTGCCGATCACGACCACGTCGTATTGGTCAGCGGCACCTTTAAGAAAATCTCGCGGCATGGGTAATCGAGGGTCTCGGCGATATCGACGGGAACGCTACAGCGGCCCAACGTCGGGTTGCAGTTCGGCGTAAATCCCGATTTGGTCGTTGTCGGGAGCCCTATCACCGTACAACAGAAGGCTTCCCTCGCCGACCAGCCATCTTTCGTCGAGAAGACGGATCCTTTGCGTTGCCGCCAAGGCAAGAGTCTCGCGACCAACCCCCGTGCTGATCACGTCGTGAGACCCGCGGAATGCGATCACGTGATCCGCGGGAAGTACCGTCGACATTCTTTGATTTCCCCGCCGACTACCGACAACGGTGGCGATTTTCCAGCGTTTGTCCCGTGGGTCTTCTTGAATCCGCACGGTGATCAGCGATTCCCCGGGCGGCACGGGGACGGCCCCAAACCACTTCGGAGTGGTAGAGCGACGAGGCCACAGGGAGCTGTAGGCGACCCTGTAACGCGACTCGTTTTCGGGCACCCGAACCCGAATGCGATAGGTCAATGGCTGGTCACTCGGGGCCCGGGCTGCGGCGATTTGCCCAGGGTTCGTTTCGGCCAAATATCCAGATTCACTCCGCAATCGGGCCAATTCCTGCTCCGAGCGGCGCAACCGAAACGCGGTCATCACCAGCCCCACGCCCAGCATCGCAATCGTCACCAAGCCAATGAATTCGCGAAGGCTCAGACGCAAGCGATACGAGGATGGCGGAACCTGGACCGACGACGCGACGTTGTCATCGGGCAATTCGGATTCCTTCCCGTTCTGCGGAAATCGGTCGGGTTGGCTCATGGCACAATTGTATCGAAACTGACAACATCGGATTCAGCCATGACGGGCCCGTGCATCTCATCGGGGGGAGACCAAGACATCTGTGCCGAGATCGAAATCTTGTGGGACGGCGACCTCTGCGTGGCAGTCGAAAAGCCGACGAATCTTCCCACACAAGCCGCAGCTGGGATCGAAAGCCTCGAGTCGATTCTTCGTCGACAATTCGCGCCGCGGTCGGAATACGTCGCTTTTCCACACCGACTCGACAGGCCCGTGGGCGGCGTCGTCCTGGTGGCGCTTCGCAAACGCGCCGCAAGACTGCTGAGCGAACAGTTCGCCAGCCGAAAAGTCCGCAAGGAGTATCGCGCCGTCGTCGAGGGGAGAGTCTCGCTTGATTCCGATGGCCAGTGGCTGGACCATGTCCGAAAAATTGCGAACGTGGCTAAGGCTGAGATCGTTACCGAAGACGCATCCGGTGCACCCGACGCACGTTTGGCGGAAACCAGGGTTCAGCTGCTGCATTACAACGCTCAAACCGACCGCTCGTTGTTGCAGCTGTTTCCAATCACAGGGCGGATGCATCAGTTACGATTGCAAGCGGCCCACCGAGGCCATCCGATCGTCGGCGATACGCTTTACGGCGGAGCACAGCTCGAAGCTGGCGATTCCCGACCCCCCAAAGAATTCGACAGCTCGCGGGAGCCTGGCATTTCCCAGAGCGGCGGCGACACCAGCCTGCCCATTCAGGGCGACCGGACTCGTGATGCTGACACACGAATATTGCTGCGGGCCCACGAAATCGCGTTTCACGACCCTCGTCAGGGAGCCCGCGTCACAGTGACCGCTTCCGACAAACTGAGCCAGAGTGTGTAATGGTGCCTCCGGAAACATCTGCCTGCGACGAATCCTTCGATCAGGCATCATGATTTGCCAAAGACGCCGTTGATTTGCGGCCCAAGAATGCGGTTTAGGCCCTAAATAGAGAACACTTCCCGCTCGCTTGGAAAGCTCGGAACCATGTTACGCATCGGCGCCGTCTCGTACCTGAATACGAAACCTCTCATTCACTCGCTGTCCGAGCAGCTAGGTGATGCTGGTACCCTGACGCTGGATCTGCCCAGTCGGCTTGCTGACGGTTTACGAAACGGCCAATTGGACGTCGCCCTGATTCCATCGGTAGAGTACTTTCGCGGTGACCGATACGAAATCATCTCCGATGCTGCCATCGCTTGTCGAGGACCAGTTTGGAGCGTTCGCCTGCTCAGCCGAGTCCCCGTTCCTCAGATCAAACGACTGGCGCTGGACGAAGGAAGTCGTACCAGCGGGGCCATGGTAAGAATTCTGTTGCATGAGATGTACGGCCTGAGGCCTGAGACTGTCTCGCTCGGAATTGACGAGACGCCCGAGCAGGTTGACGCCGATGCGATCATGCTGATCGGCGATCGAGCCATGCATCCCGCACGGGGCGTGTATCGGGAGATCTGGGATCTTGGAGATCGCTGGTGCCGGTGGACGGAACTTCCCTTTGTCTTTGCGATGTGGGTCGCGCGACCCGGCATTTGGTCGAACGATTCCAACTCAGCGATCAGTCGTGAGTCTCTGGCGGGGATGTTGGAAGCGAGCCGCGACCGCGGAATCGAAGAGATGGAACGGATCGCCGCTGACGAATCGGCCGCGCACGGACTGACAAAAGAAGACTTGCATCGATACTTTGCCGAGAACCTCCACTTTCGACTTGGCCCGGGAGAACGGCTAGGCCTCGAGTCGTTCCGGACTCGCGCCGCCGCCCTTGGCCTGGCCCCAGACTCGACCACCATTCACGCTGAAAACTTCTCATGATTGCCACAGCAGATCGAAACGTTCGCAACATTTTGGACAAGGCTATCGCTGGTGAGCGACTGGACGCCAGCGAGGGACTCGCCTTGCTCGAAAGCCACGATTTGGCAGCCATTGGTTCGGCGGCGGATCAGGTTTCGCGACGCATGCATCCGGAGCCGTATCGAACGTACAACGTCGACCGCAACATCAACTACACCAACATCTGTACTGCGGTCTGTCACTTCTGCGCGTTCTACCGCGGACCGAAAAGTGACGAAGGCTACGTTTTGCCACGAGAGGAGCTCCTGAAAAAAGTCGAGGAGACTGTGGCGCTGGGCGGCAACCAGATTCTGATGCAGGGCGGATTGCATCCGAAGTTTAAGTTGGACTGGTACGAGGAGTTGCTCCAGGACATCAAGAGTGCTTTTCCAGAGGTCAACGTTCATGGTTTCAGCCCACCTGAACTTCATCACTTCACGAAGGTCAACAACTTGTCGATCCGCGAGGTTCTCGAACGACTGAAGGCTGCAGGACTGGGAAGTATCCCTGGCGGCGGTGCGGAAATCCTCGTCGATCGCGTCCGTGCTGAACTCACGCGAGGCAAGGTCATGACGGACGATTGGTTGGAGGTGATGCGAGTCTGGCATGAGCTCGGCGGAATCAGCACCGCGACCATGATGTTTGGTCACCTGGAAACGTTGGCGGAACGAATCGAACACCTCGAGCGGATTCGCGAAGTCCAAGACGATACGAATGGATTCACTGCGTTCATCTGCTGGACATTCCAACCCGACAACACCGATCTGTCACATATCGCTCCCTTAGGATCGTTCGAGTACTTGAAGACGCAAGCCGTTTCCCGCTTGTACCTCGACAACGTTCCTAACATTCAGAGCAGTTGGGTGACGCAAGGATTGAAAGTCGGTCAACTGGCCATGCTGTTTGGGGCCAATGACATGGGTAGTCTGATGATCGAAGAGAATGTCGTGGCGGAGGCGGGAACAGTTCACTACCTGTCGCTACAGCAGATCCGTGAAGCCATCGAAGAACTGGGCTTCGAACCACGGCAACGCGACGTCTTCTATCAATTGGTGTCACCCGAGGCTGAACGACGTGCGATCGCGGCCAACCAGAATCGCAGTCCTGGTGATTTGGTTCAGCTATCAAGCTAGCCGGTCGAATTCGGGTCGGTAGCTCCGAATCCAATTGCAGCCGCTAAACTGAAGCGTGTCTTGTTTCGATCGACAACGTGCGCGGTTGCGACAGATGTACCGTTTCGACGTGACTCATCCAGGCGATGCCTTCCCGATGCTTCCCCAAACCGCGTTTACACCGACTGCCAAAGATCCAAGCAACGCCCGGGTTCCGCAGCAGCGTGACTCTGTCGTGTTCAGGATCGTGTCGCGATGGGCTCGGAATCAATCGCTGCGCTCGCTGCTGGGATTGCTAGGACTGGTAGCCTTCACTGGCGGGTGTCTCCCCGAACGTCAGGCACCGACAATCGAGGGTCCTATCAGCGGTAACGTCGCCACCCAACTTCAGTCAACGGTTCGATCGGATCGCGGTAACAAGTACACGGTGTCTCACGACTATCAGGGACAGCAATTCGACGCCAATTGGGAGTTGAGCAACGCACTGAAACGATCTGCTCAGTTGCAAATCAAGCCGCCGGCAAGTTGGTCGCTCGACGACGTTCATGCTGCCATGCGAGTCGTGCTGGCAGATCACAAATCAAGTCCTTGGTACGCCCAAATCGATGAAACGGTCCTGAAGTTAATCGACGAAGCGGCGAACAACGACAGCGAACGCGCGGTGGGCATCGCACCCGATACACCGTACGAAATTGCGGTCAAAGTGAAGCAATACACACAAGATTGGTTTGTCGAAGTAAAGGTGAAGATCACCTACGCCGACGGAACGTCCATTGGCTTCTAATCATTTGAGCGGCCCCCAAGTTGGAATGCTAAAAACTCAGAACACTGACCCCCGGCCGTTAGGATACCAATCTTGCCGCCGCTCGTCGCAAGAATCTGAGCCTGACCATTTCTCGGTCTTCCCCAGCGCCGCCGTAGGTAGATGGCCAACTGAAGTGCTTGGGTCTTCACCGATCCCGAATGACGATCGTGACAGCCTTCCATGCAGCCAACGAATCGTCGTCGCTTCGGTTCGCGACCAGACTCAGTCGATCCAACGCTTCAATAGCCCCTGATAGGCGTCGATTCGGCGGTCCCGAAGAAACGGCCAGTGAGTCCGCACCAGATCCGATTCCGCAGTCGCGCAGTCGGCCGTGACAAGGCATTCATCGGAATGGTTTCCCTGCGCAACCACTTCTCCTCTCGGGGAAACAATCACGGAGCTGCCCCAAAATTCCAGTCGCTGTTCAGTGCCAACACGGTTGGGCGCCCCGAGCCAGATCCCGTTGGCGATGGCGTGCGCGCGCATGGTCGTCAACCAAGCATCGTGCTGCCCCTTTCCAAATTCCGATTTCTCTTCATCGATCCAGCCGATCGCAGTTGGATACAACAAGATCTCTGCACCGGCCAGCGCGAACAACCTCGCCGCCTCTGGAAACCACTGGTCCCAGCAAATACCGATTCCCAGCTTGGCGTAGCGAGTTTCGATGGGCACGAATCCAGTATCGCCCGGAGCGAAGTAAAACTTCTCGTAGAACAGCGGGTCATCTGGAATGTGCATCTTTCGATAGACACCGGCAAGACTGCCGTCTGCGTCCAAAACCGCCGCCGAATTGTGATACACACCCGCTCCGCGACGCTCAAAGATGGGAGCGACGATGACGACCTCGTGAGCTTTCGCGACTTGCGAGAGCGCATCGATCGAGGGACCAGGAATGGATTCAGCCAAATCGAACATTCGATGATCTTCGCTTTGGCACGGGTATGGCCCGTTGAACAATTCCTGCAGACAGATCACGTTGGCACCGTCGTCCGCGGCGCGCTCGATCCACTGAATTGCCGCCGAAACGCAAGAGTCTCTCGATCCCGCATCTCGCATCTGAACGAGAGATAAGCGTACATTGCTTGACACAAAACCAACCTTTCCGAATTTGCCAAGAAGCACCGACCGTGACACATCCTAAGCCCCGCACGCTGTTCTTTGCAGGGACCGACACCGATGTCGGGAAAACGTTTGTCGCCTCGCTCGCTGCCCGGGTATTCTCAGCGGCGGGCAAAAAGGTCGGTGTCTACAAGCCGGTGGCCAGTGGATGCCGCTTGGACAATGGTGAACTTGTGGCAGACGATGCGTTGTCGTTGTGGAATGCCGCTGGGAAGCCTCGTGCACTGCATGATGTTTGCCCGCAGAGATTTCGCGAACCACTTGCCCCGCCCGAGGCGGCAGCCGCGGAAGGCAAACAGGTTGATCCCCGGCAACTGGTCGACGGCTATCGTTGCTGGGAGGACAACTTCGATGTGGTGATCGTCGAAGGCGCCGGTGGACTCTTCAGCCCGCTGGCGGACGGAATGTTGAATGTGGACCTGGCAGCGAAGCTATCCGCACCCGTCGTGATCGTCGCCGCCAATCGACTAGGCGTCATTCATCAGACATTGGCCGTATGCGAAGCCGCAGCGAATCGCGGCCTCAAGCCAATCGGTGTCGTCTTGTGCGACACCACGGGACAAGCCGATGCGTCCTCGACAAGCAACGCCGCCCAGATCGAACGCTACTGTCCTATCCCCGTGATCGGATCGATCCCATTCGCGGCAAACGTTGACGAAGCTCGCTTCTTAGATTCCTTGCTGGCCTGATCGCAAAGTGGCGTCACTTGCGACGCTCACCGATTTTTGGAATATGTCATTCAGCTTGAGAAAGGCTGAACCATTGGTTCACTCGGCCGTTTGCACCGTCGCCTTGCTCGACCTTCGAATCGTCCCCGTCTCTCCCTCCTTATCGCCGCTCGGCCGCACACGCTTGACCTGCATGCGAAGGTTGAAGAACTCCACCATCAAAGAAAACGCCATGGCAAAGTAAACGTAACCCTTGCTAATCGGCGTTCCCACCGCGTCACTGACTAGAACAACACCAATCAACATCAGGAAAGACAAGGCCAACATTTTCACGGTTGGATGAGCCTGAACAAAGTCACTGATTTGGTTGGCGAAAATGATCATGACGCCGACCGAGATCACGACCGCAAGAATCATGATTTCAATATGATTCGCCATGCCAACTGCGGTAATCACAGAATCCAGCGAGAAAATCACATCCATGAACGCGATGCGAAATAAAACGCCTCCCATCCCAACTTGTTGTGCCATCGCCTGGCTCCCACCTTCGGGAACGTTACCGATCTCCGCTTCCTCCTCCCCGCCTTCAATTTTGTGATGGATCTCACGGACAGCCGTGTACAGCAGGAACAATCCGCCGAATAGCAGAATCAGATCGCGTCCCGAGACTTCGTCGATTTCGGGATCCTCCATCAAGCTCTCCGCGATCGAAGCGGTTGGCGCGAAATCAGAGAGTTGAAAAATCGGCGATTGCAGACCGATCAGCCAACCGATCATCAGCAGCAGCAAGATGCGCATGATCATGGCCAAGAAGAGTCCGACGCGACGAGCAAAAGAGCGTTTCGCTTCCGGTAGGCGTCCCGTCACAATCGCAATGAAGACGATGTTGTCGATTCCCAGCACGATTTCCATCGCCGTCAGCGCGAACAACGCCATCAACGACTGCCCCGACCAAAGCGACACATCCGAAGCGATTTCAAGACCTGATCCGAGCATGGACACGATTCCTCATCAATAAAGTACGAGCTTGGATACAGGAGACGTCGGCGGATACTACGCGATTTCCGCATGGCCTCCACCCAAGGCTCGACGCCATAGCGCTTAAGGCGCAATCTTGCCGTCACACAACAAAGATCAACCACGCAGCCTTCGTTTTGTCGCCGGTGGCAAACGCAGGCAGTATAGCGAGTGCGCGAGGCCGGTTTCAGACTCCTCCGCCATCCTTCAATCCGCCATGCCCCGAGGATCGGTGGCCCGGGGGTCGGTGGCCCGAATGATCTCGCTGATGCCAGTTTGATTGAAGCCCTTGTAGCCGTCGTCGCGTTGCAAGATCTCCAGATGCGAACCGATCGCCCCATCGCTCAAGAAACGCTCAGCTTGGGCCCCCGTGATCAGGCTCATCCGCAGTGCGGATTCCACTTTTCGAGGATCGATAGGCCAGCGTTCCCCCACCGTAAACGCTTGCTTCAAGAAATCGAAATCAGTGAACGGCTTCATCGTTTCAACTCCCGCCGCGGCGAGTTGCTGACGGGCCGCGTCGAAATCAAATTGGCACTCCAGGTGATGCATTCCAGCTTGCAGGAACGCTTCACCGTGCAACTTGCACCAAAGACCCACCGTTCCTAGATCCGCGCGTGCTTCAAGACCTTCATGGGCAAAGTCACCCGTGACTTCCGAGACCGAGAGGTCCACGTCCGCAAAAATCACGATTCCTGCTTGGCGTTGCTCGAGTACCTGCGCCCCCCAACCCGCTTCGGCGCCCCCATAAAATCGCTCGCGACACTGAAACCCCAACAACTCGAGGAATTCAACGAGTCGAGCGAAGCATTCGCGGCTACTCCGATAAGTGTGGTGATCGTGGTTCGCCCAACCGAGACCCAACTGATCCTGTCGCTGCTTCTGAACGCGTGCCGCATGGTTTCGACTTTCCCAATACCGTCGCTCCGCGTCAAAGAAAAGATCGCACGTCCAATCCACGCCAATATCGTCGGTCGCAGCGCGGACAAGTTCCCTCGCTTTCTCGAACCCCGATTCATCATTCTCGAACTGACGAGGACGTCGCAAGAAAGCTTCCGCGTGATGCAATGCCTGCACCGTTTTCTGCGCTGAGACGGCAATAGGCGAAAACCCCGTCGCGCCGTGACGCTCAACCACACCAAGGCAAACTCGAGCGGCTTGAGCAGCGATCATCCGTCGAAAAGGAGATCCAACGTCGCCTTGGATTCCTGCGGACAAGCGATGCGTGGTCGCGAAATCGATGACACTTTCAACACGCAAAAAGACGCCACTTATCAGCGTCTCCCCGACTCGAACGGAAGGCAGCAAGGCACCCTCATGACGCCAAATCTGCCCCGCACTCGTTTCGTCTGTTTGCCCGTAGCCGATCGCTGACAACTGCGTGACAAGAGAATCATCCTGCGACAGCGTGAGATGATCGACCCAGTCCGCAAGACGCGTCCCGGTGCGCTGCTGCATTTGCTCGGCCAGCTCTTTCGCGAACGGAAGTTCCATTGCGATTTCTTGAACGCGGCCCCAAATGACGCGGCTCGCATCTGGGCATCGCTGCCAATCAAATGTTGCGCTTAATTGACTCATTTGCACCCTCCCAGTGTCGACACCATCTGACTCAACAACACATTCATTATAGAGTCGGTCCCCCGAGACTCGCCTCTTCCGCCAGGTCGAATCGCGGCGTGTGAAACGAGCGACGTGTATATTGTCGTTCCCGCCCAACACCTACCTGATCTCGAAAGTGAATCGATGAAGCGACGCACATTTCTCTCCGGTTGCCTGAGCCTTGCCTCTTGCGCCTCGCTCACGCGACCTGCGGCAGCGGGACAGTTTTCTGGAAAAATCAAGAAGGCCGTCAAGTATCACATGATTACCGGGGACTTGAGTGTGGAGCAAAAGTTCCGGCTTGTGAAAGAACTCGGATTCGACGGAATCGAAACTCGTGTCGCTCTAGGGAAAAAGAATGCGACGTTGGTCGATTCCTACCGAGACGCTAGCAAGAATTCGGGACTTCCTATTCATGGTCTGATTCATTCAGACAACCCAACCTTGATCGAAGCCATTGATCAGGCGAAATACTTAGGCGCCAACTCGATTCTGCACGTTGTGCCCTACGACCAAACACTCAGCTATCGCGACAACTATGCGAAGACACAAGAAGTGATTCGCGCCGCTACCGACTACGCGGAGAAATCGCAGGTGATGATTCTGCTAGAAAACGTATGGGCTACTTTCTTGATCGAACCTACCTCGATGGCCCGTTACATCGACGAGATCGACAGCCCCATGGTGGGTGCCTACTTCGACGTCGGCAACGTCGTACGTTGGGGCTGGCCGCCGCACTGGATCGAGATTCTGGGTCCGCGAATTAAGAAGCTTGACATCAAGGAATACGATCTCAAGGTTGCGATGAACGAGGGCATGCGTCAGGGATTCCAAAAACCACTGGGACAAGGAAGCGTCGATTGGGGCAAGGTCCGTGAGGAACTAGCGAGAATCGGTTACGCCGGGTGGGCGACCGCGGAAGTCCGCGGAGGTGACGAGACGCGATTGCGTGAGATCGCCACTCAAATGGACAATGTGCTTGACCTTTCCTAAAAAAACGGCGTGACGAGAGGATCTACCATTTCGTCGTTCGTCATTTACCTTTCGTCATTTACCTTTCGCCTGCCAGGCTCGGCTTCGCTGCCACGCGTCGTTCCGCCAGTTCCGAATGCTCAAGCGGCGTCGCACCGAATTGGATCAGGTGCTGATTTGCCAACTCAATTTGCCCTGTGTCGAGACGCATTGCGATACGGTTCCAATACGCTTCGTCGTTGACGAACAGTTTCGCTAACGAAGCGGGCGTGTCGCCGACGCGTGGTCGCAAACGTCGCAAAATGGCGCGGACTCGATCGCGTTGCTCGGGATCGAGATCCTGAGTGAGTGTTCTTCGAAGCACAGGCACAATCGGCGTACCCCAGGATAACAATTGCCGATCGGCAAGCATTCGTCTTCCACGACTTGGCGATCGAAGCTGTTCCACCATTTCATCAATCGCCGCGATGGTCGGTGTGCCCCCGCGTTTTACTTGCCGCAACATTGCGGACTGTGTTGCCAGCGACAACTCCGTCAGTGATTGGCCACGCAACAAACGCTGCACCAAGCTTCCGAAGTGCCTGTCAAAACTTGCTTCATCGTCGTTGCGAACATGAAGCACGGTGGCGCCCTCGTGCTGATCCTTCAAATCACGCCGTGTCACGGTCCAGGTAATGCCGCCGAACTCGGGTTGCTCCAAAATCGACCGCTCTGCCAATTCGGGAAACCACGATTCAATTCGAACATGGGCCGCGTCTTGCACGCTTAGCGTGATATGGTGCTCTGCGGTCTCAAACACATAGTGAACCGACGGGATCCCGCGATCGGCCGTCACCGTGATGCTTTCGTAGACGCCTTCCTCATCGCAACGCTGCGATCCCTTCCGATGTCTCGGCGCGTCGAGGCACAACCGGCCTTGGACGAATTGAAAACAGACAACACCGGTCCTGGCAAAAAAACCAGCGTCCTGTGAGCTCGATCGCGTCGTAGAAAGACGCTGATCATCGGGCGGTCTTTGTGCAAAAGACGCCACGTCCGTAATGGACAAGCCGAATACGGCAATGAGCAAACTCCACCTCATCCCTGAACCCTCTCCTTCCCCGAATCTTTCGGGTCCCATGTTTTTGCCATGGGTTGGCTGGGTTCACCTGTTGATCAGATCAATGATCTCGGACGTAGTTCGGTAAGCTGAATCTAGCTAATCGTGCACGTCTGACGGAAAACCCGATTTCGTGGGCAACTTGGTTACGGTGGACGCGTAGGCCGTCCCTCATCGGGCAGGCCGACGAGTCCAACGTCCATTATCGTCAGAAATCGCGATCTGAATGAAGAGAAGATTTTTATCGGGAGATGTCGCGGCGGGTGGGCATTCGATACACCGCACGAATATCGACTCCAAACTGCTGTAGCGACGTCAACTCAAAGGCCCATGCGTCGGCCATGTTGCGGACGCCAGAGCCGCCGATCGGCCCCATTGCTGACTGCCCGCCGAACACTTTTGCCCCGATATACACGTGACATTCGTCGACTTCACCGGCGGCAAAAAAGCTCGCTAGCAATTCAGCCCCACCTTCCACCATTAGATTCGTCATCCCATCTTGCCCCCACACCTCAAGCGCGTCTGCCACCATCTGTTTGGGGTCAGCAGTTTCAGTCTCGATCAAGCTGGCGCCCGCCAAACGCATTGCCGCACGTTGCTTTGACGTGACTTCAGGCCCAACCACAAGCGTCAGCGGCGTTTCCCCGGCAGACTGAACCAGCTTCGAATTTGCTTCGGGCACACGATGCCGACAAAACACCGCGCGAGTCGCGACGCGAGGAGGCCGAAAGCCGGGTTCTTCTGACCTAGCGGTCAGCGACGGATCATCGCCATCGACGGTTCCCATTCCTACCGCAACGGCATCAACCCGACCACGCAGACGGTGCACTTCTGCACGTGAATCTGCCCCTGTAATCCACTGACTCTGCCCTCCGGCGGTTGCGATCCGACCATCGAGTGTCATTGCCCATTTCGCGATCACCCACGGCCGACCCGAGTCCAGACGCTTTCGATAGGGCGCATTGAGCGACTCGGCTTCGTGACAAAGCACACCGACGGTGGTTTCGATCCCAGCTTCCTGGAGTTCTCGCAGACCTCCACCATCCACACTCGGAAACGGGTCGCGCATCGCAACGACGACGCGACGCACGCCGGCGTCGATCAATGCCCGAGAACAAGGCGGTGTTTTCCCGTAATGACAACAAGGCTCGAGCGTCACGTATGCCGTGGCGCCGCGAGCTGTGTCACCATCGGCCAGAGACCGCAGGGCCTCAACTTCCGCGTGTGGGCCGCCGAAGCTTCGATGATAGCCTCGGCCAATCAGCAGGCCGTCACGCACCAACACGCAGCCGACCATTGGGTTGGGCTCCACGAACCCCTCACCGAGTGCTGCAAGGTCCAACGCCTCACGCATGAAGCCTTGGTCCGTTTCCTCCGATACGTTCTCGAGCGGCAGCGTCATCAGCAGCTCAGTCCATTCCAGGGACCCAAAGTTTGCCGCCCCCGCTGCCACCACCGCCACCTTCTGCGGCCGGCGACGCTGGTGCGCCGCTATCGGGTGTCCAGAGCTCGCCACCGCCACCTCCGGCTGCTGGCCCTGCAGGAGGTCCTGCTTGACGTGGCGTGCCGTCCGGGCTGATCAGTCCGTAGGCCATCAACGTTTGCTGCAGACGCGCCATGACTTCGGGGTCATTGCCGTACTGTCGCGAGATCGCCTCGACGGTGTTTTGGAATCCAGGACCGTCGCCAGCCGACAAACGCAGGCTGACTTCGCTGAGCAACAGATTCGAGGTTGGGATGCCTTTCGATTCCGCGAAAGCCTTCGCTTCCTCGAGTAGGCTCAGTGCGTCTTCATTCGCCTCCGACGCATTGATCAGCGTCATGTAGGCGAGCATCTTTGCCGGCTGTTGTTCTTCATTCAAATCGGCTTCGATGATCTGCTTGGCCACTCGCCGCAAGGCGGGGGTAGCCGAGACTTGCTGAGACCGCTGCAAAAGATAAATCAGTGATTCAGTATCCAAATCGGTGCTATCGATTCGGTTCAAATCTTCATTGCCAATCGATTCGACTTCACCGGCCTCAGGCTTGAGCATCGGCAACGGTTCCAACTTGGCGATCTTGTAAACCTCATCGAGGATGCCTTGCCCCTTGGAAACGATCGCATCGTACTGCTCGACGATGCGAACCATGACAGTCCGCTCGAGGAGCAGGGAATCGTCGTCGCAAGTCGACTTGAGCGACCCGCCACCAAGCAATGGAGACTCGATGGACGTGATCGAAATCGGCATGCGAGCCGCCATCAAATCGGTTTGTAGTTTTTCAGCTTCCGCAGGCTTGGCTTGAAAACGAATCATTGCAACGGCCGGCTGACACGCCACCAACATTGGCAGCAGCTCCCCAGACTCTTCTTTCAAATCGACACCGCTAATCACACTCTCGATTCGTGATCGAACTTCCTGCAAAAGCGGTTTGCGTACATCGAGGACCTCAATGCGAGCCGCCCGGTCCGTTTGTTTTCCGTAAACAAACACAAGCGAAATCGCTTCAGGGACTTCATCAAGCGGCGGCAAGACTTCAAGGGAATCTGGCTTGTCCCGATCGAGCATTTGAAAACCGCTGCGTGGTGGCACTTCGTCCTCGGACGCACGCATTCCGGCCAACAGATCGGGAGGCAGCGATACAAATCGCGAGTCTGCCATCAGGCCCATTTCCACTTGCTCGGGATCTTCAATCTCAGCATGAAGCTTCGATACCGGAATCGAGATCTCTGCCGACGTTGGATCGACCAACGCGGACATGGCACGGTGTCGGACACGCTGCTCATGATCAAGCGATTCGCACTCGGACAGCTTTTTCAACAACTCGGATTGTGCATCCGTATCGCCACGCCAAATGGCACACGTCAGCAAACCAGAAAGAATCGCAGGTTCGCTTGGAACGGTACGCCGCAACGACTGGAACTTCGATTCCGCTAGATCGATTTTGTTACTACGCAACAACGTCGATGCTTCGTCGTACCGCTCGCCCCAGTCAGCGTCGGCAGGACGCGCCACGGGCTGCGGAACGGTTTTCATCAGCTGACTGATCGTGGGCGCAGAGTTCATTTGCCGCAGCACGGAAACGGCTGCCTGTCCACCTTCGTAACCGGACGCCATCATTGACAACGTCGCGTAGACGCGGGCCGTTAGAAAGATTCCGCGTTGTGCTAAGGAGTAAGCCAAAACGGAAGAGACATCCAACACGAATGCATCAACATCTCGGCCACTCTCGGTCAGTGCCTCAAGCATTGATGCAGTCGCGTCGTCGACCTCACCATGGAATAACTTGGCGGCGGCACGTTGCGTCAAAGCAAGCGGATTGCTCGGTTGCAGACGAATGAATCGATCCGCATTTTCGGTGAGCGAATCGTATTCGCGAAGATCCAGCAACAGTCGCCCGCGGATGGCAAGCGCCCAAGCGGCATCCGGATGCTCCTGCAGGATCGAGGCAAGATGGTCCAGGGCCGGAACCACTTGTCCCCCTTCCACCATCTTCAAGACCGCATCCAATTCGGAGACGGAATCCTTGCACTTACAAAACTTGATCTTCTTACCACTGCCACAGGGACACACAGCGTATTTATCGACAGACATCAGGTCGCTTTGCCAATCAGGTGAACGGGACCGGGGATCTAAAACCCCGAGCAATGAGAACTGTACCACGCGGGGCGGTGCGTCCCATAGCCCCGCCAAAGTAGCCCTCCAGGCTGCGAGTCTGACCGAATCGCCTCGACCGCGGGTTTCCACCCCTGGAACGCGTGAACTAGTTCGAATTGGCGGTTGCGGAATCGTCGGATTTGGGCTCGTCGCCGCGCAACAGCGGAAATAGCTTGGACGTCGCCGGAAGCTTGACGGCGCCGTGGTTGGTCTCGCGATCGAGTTCGACGTAGCGAATCGAGATCAGATCCGCCAACTCTTGAAAGATTGATTCAACGTGTTGCTCAACGAGCTGTTCCACCTTCGCCGAATTGACCGTTTCCCCAGGCTTCAAGTCATGCCGGAACACGGCCTGCTCTCGTAGCAGTTCCTGAAATCGTTTTCCCATTCGTGGATCATTCGAAATCCGAACGTGATCGAATTCGTGCCGGAGAATTTGACCGGACCAAAAGCCCTGGGTTGGCGGCATGTCGCGTAGCCAAATCACATGCTTTGGCTCCCAGTCAATCCGCTGATAACGGACGGTGATGATCAACTGGCGACGGCCGCGATCGATTCTCCACTGTGACCGACTGCGGTAGTTGTACTCAATGTTGTAGCGAGTCGCGCCAGTGATCTTGG
>JBPCVD010000424.1:0-4430 GCA_051010815.1 Rubripirellula sp. | reverse complement strand
TGGTACGGTCAACGACTTCCCGAAACGCCGTTGGCTTCGGTCCGAATCGAGGCGGAGCCGATGCCACCGGAACAGGCGGAGAATGAACGTGAGTATCGTGTCGTGACATCGCGTATCGATGGATCGATCAGTTCGCTTGGTTCGTTCCCGGTGACACCTGCCTCCATTTCGTTTTCGGTGCTGGCGTCCAATCAGGTTCTCTTTTCCGGGGAATCAACGACGGATAAGGATGGTGTGGGACGGATCAGCATTCCTCCGGAATTGGCGATCCCCAGTGATGCGATGCTGAAGGTGACTGCGAGTGATCGCAGCGGCAATATGTCGAATTCGAGTATCGAAGTGCCGCTGGAGCCAACGCGATGCTTAACGTTCTTAACCGTCGATCGACCGGTTTATCGTCCAGGGGAAACCGTCTACTTTCGCTCGCTCACTTTGCAACGAAGGTCGCTTGTCGCCAACGCCGATGTTCCGATTCGATTTGAATTGACCGACCCAAGCGGCGCCGTCGTGCCCGGTGCATTCACGGAAGGCGTGACGGATCGCGGTGTCGGGAATGGCGTATTCATGATTCCGTCAGCTGCGGCTGGTGGAACGTATCGGTTAGTCGCCAAGAGTTTGGATGAATTCTTTCCAGAAGAACATTGTGAGTTTCAGGTGCGAGCTTATCGCGTGCCTCGGTTCAAGAAAGAACTCGAGTTCAGGAAACGAAGCTATGGTCCGGGGGAGACTGTCCAAGCGGACTTTTCAGCGATCCGAGCCGAGGGTGGGCCATTGGCAGACGCCTCCCTTCGAATCACCGCGACAGTGGATGGGAAAGTCGTGCACCAATCGACGGCGACCACTTCGTCTTCGGGTAACAGTTTGATTGAGTTCGCCCTTCCACCTTTGATTCGAGAGGGGAAAGGTCAGCTATCCGTCATCGTCGACGATCGGGCAACGCGAGAAACAAAATCGAAGACCATCCCAATTCAAGTGGGGCGTGTGTCGGTCGATTTCTACCCTGAGGCGGGATATTTGGTCGATGGCTTGACCAATCGGGTTTACTTTGTCGCCCGCGATACGCTTGGGAATCCGATCGACCTAGCCGGTGAGATACTTGATCGGTCCGGTCAATACGTTGCGAAGGTGGAGACCGCACGCGATGGCATGGGACGATTCGAGATGGTGCCTCGACGCGGAGAACGCTACACGTTGAAGGTCAATCGACCGGTGGACGTGACGAACTCTCCGAAGCTTCCGGCGGTCGTCAAAGACTTGCCAGTGATCGACACCGGCATCGGCGTCTTTGCCTCGGATGAAGATATCACACTGTCCGTTCGGACGACGAAAGAGTTGTCGACGATCGTTCGCGCTGTGTGTCGTGGCGAACTGATCGGTGAGATCGTTGCAAATCTACGGCCGGGTGAAAATCCTCTCCGCATTCCGGTTCGAAGCGATGCTGGCGGAGTCGTTCGCGTCACGGTATTCGACGGATCGACGCTGCCGGCGCGGCCCTTGGCCGAGCGGCTGATCTATCGTCGGCAGGACAAAGAGTTGCAGGTCGAGATTGTGGACCGTGACTCTGCGTTGGAGCGTTCGCCTGGGGAACCGCTTCGGCTAACTTTTCAGGTTCGAGACGAGACCGGTGAACCGACCCCCGCCGTCCTGGGAGTGTCCGTTGTTGATGACGCTGCCTTGAGCCTGGATGACACCGAGCGTCCGCAGTTACGCACGCACTTCTTGCTGACGAGCGAGGTCGAGAAGCCGGAGGATCTGGAACATGCGAATTTCTACCTCAGCGACGACGATGGGGCAGAGCAGTCGCTCGACTTGCTGTTGGGAACGCAAGGATGGCGGCGATTCGTGAGCGGCGATCCCGCCCAATCGAATGTTGCCTTTCGAGAGCAGCTGATTCGTTTGCTTGAGCTCGACGGTAAATCCAGTCAGGCGACCGCTGCGCAAAGGTTCGATAGTTCACTGCAATTGGCAGAGCAATGGGAACGCTATCGCGGCACGGCGCAATTGGCCTGGGAGCGATTCGTCTCCGAGGCGCGGACGTTACTGTTGCTAGTGCTTGGCTGTTGGTTGTTGCTGATTGCGTTTCATATGCGACGTCATGCCCGACTGAATGTCGCGACGTGGCTATTGGTGACGTCGACTTCGCTTTGGATATACGGATGTGGTGCTTCCCCGGAGGCGATGGTCGTGAGCGTCGATTCGTCGGCAGAGCCCGCTGAGATGGACGAGGCCTATGATCAGGAGATGGAAGCCGCCATGGATGCGGGAGCCGAGATGGAGGAGTTCGCAATGCCCGCCGCGCGATCGACGCCCATGCCTGAACCGAATGCAGTCGCTACGGATTCCACGCGACCGCTCGCAGATGCGAATGCTTTGGCCGTTGGCAATTCGATGCGTTCCGAATCGGATGAGGAGATTTGGTATGGGGAACCTGGCGGTAAGCTCCAAGATGCCAAGGATGTGTATCGGAAAAATGTAAGTCGACTTATACCGGAGGATGACCTGAAGCGATTGCTGGCCGCACGGGGCCTTGATGCGGAAATGCTCGCCGACCAATTGCTTGACGAACTGCGATTTCCGGTCCGGCAGTACGCTCATCAACACGTACCGAGTGAAGACGGTCTGCGCGAGGATTTTTCGGAAACCCTGTGTTGGCAGCCTTTGGTGATCACGGACTCTGAGGGCAGAGCAACCGTTCGGTTCGATCTTTCGGATTCGGTGACGACGTTTCGAGTGAACGTGGACGGTCACGCTGCCAATGGTCGAATCGGTTCGACAGCGGAGGAGATTCGCTCTCGGTTGCCATTCCAAATTGAGCCAAAAATGCCATTGGAGGTGACAACTGGGGACAAGATTCGATTGCCCGTTGCCGTCATCAACTCGACGAATGCCGCAGCAGAAGTTGTGCTCCAATTGGAATCAGATTCTGCCTTGCAGTCGAGCGGTTCGGATCGTTCACGATCCGTGAGCTTGAATCCGAATGCCAGAACACGCGAGTACTTTTCGTTGAACGTGGTCTCCGGCTTGGCCGAGAGTGACGCGAAGGTCGAGTTGCGCGGTAGCACTGCCACGCTGTCGGATTCGATTCGGCGACACGTTCACATCTCTCCCAAGGGATATCCCCTGCGTCGCTCCATCGCAGGGCGCGTGAATGAATCGACTGCGATTCAGATGCCGATTCCGGGCGATATGATCGATGGTTCGTTGGCGGTGACCGTGCGGGCCTATCCTTCGCCCATCGCAGACGTCATGTCTGGAGTTGAGAGTATTCTTCGAGAGCCGCACGGGTGCTTTGAACAGACGTCGGCGACGAACTATCCCAATGCTATGGCGTTGAGGTACTTGGAGCAGACGAAGACGTCGAATCCGGAAGTGTCACGAAAAGCAATTGGAATGCTGGACCGCGGATATCAGAAGCTCGTCAGCTTCGAATGTGACAAGCTTGGCTACGAATGGTTCGGATCGGATCCCGGGCATGAAGCCTTGTCGGCCTTTGGACTGATGCAGTTCACGGACATGTCGCAAGTGATGCAAGTCAGCCAGGAAATGATGACTCGGACTCGTCAATGGTTGCTGGCACGACGCGATGGGTCGGGAGGTTTTCAACGCAATCCACGTCACCTTCACGTCTGGTCAGTCGAGCAAGCGATTGTCAACGCGTACGTGCTATGGGCGATCACCGAGGCGGATGTGGCCGCAGGGCAGCCGATGCGAGGGACGAGTGAGTTTGCCGATGAACTCGAAGAGCTAAATCGTGTGGCTCAAGAATCTGACGATCCCTATTTGGTTGCTCTCTCCGCGGCCACGTTGATGAATGTCAGACGAACGGATGACGGACTGCGTTTGCTGGACAAACTTGCTTCCGCTCAGGAGGACGACGGACATCTAGAGGGGCGAACGACCGTGACTTCGAGCGGAGGCCTTTCGCGAAAGATGGAGACAACGGCGATCGCAGCCTTGGCATGGGTAAAGAGTCCTCGTCACGTATCCCGCGCTCAGCAGGCCGCTGGCTGGCTTACATCGCATCGTCAGGGAACGGCGGGGTTCGGATCGACTCAAGCAACGGTGCTAGCGCTCAAGGCACTGATTGCGGTTGCATCTGAATCGAGTTCCACCATGGGTGGAACACTTCAAGTCAAACTGGACGGAGAGATCATCGGTCATGCCAAATTGCCCGACGATCCTCGCAGCGGAACGTCCGTTGAGATTGAGGGGCTCGGTGCGGAGATCGAAGAGTTGCTTCGTGATCGTGTCGAGATTGAGCTTGAGTTGGTTGCTGTGGGTTCCAATGACTTGGCATACACGGTGGACATCGCTTGTCATGTGGAGACGCCCGAAAGTGACGAAGCATGCCCGCTGAGGTTGACGACCGAACTGGCCTCCGACCGAGTCGCTGGTCCGGTGACCGATGGTCAATTGCTGACCGTCCATGC
>JBPCVD010000423.1:0-2967 GCA_051010815.1 Rubripirellula sp. | reverse complement strand
GTCCCATTTTCTTTCTTTGCCCCACCATTTGTCTTGTGAGATCCGCCTTGAGCGGTGGCGGAAGATCTCCTGGGGGAGGTCCCTTTCGCACTCGTCGATGACAGTTTCAATCGTTCAGGCTGCAAGCGGACGCCAGAGTCTTCTATGCGCTTTCGCGCTTGGCATCCGCTGCGATATCAGGATCGAGTGAAAGGAACTGACATTCAGTCGGCAAGCGGAGTCCACGTGCGATTCTGCGCACGCCCGATTCAGCAACTCATGGATTGCGAAGGGGACGACATCGACAACCGATTGGCGATGGGCATGGTAACGCTGCGTATCAAATCAGAGGGAAAGGTTGCAGCCTCGATGGAGACACCGGATAGTTGAATCAAGTTTCGGAACCTAGTCGTCTCGGAGGAAGATCATTGGTTAGATCGAGATTCCATATCGTATTCTTTGTAGGTCTGTATTCCATTTCGATGGGGGTCGTGTCGGGTAAGGGGCCGGGAGATGATCCGAACATCTCGATCGCGTCCAAGAGCAGCGACAACACCTCGGGGAATGCGCCGCCAAGTGTTGGTCATCCCACATTCGTCAGCCCGCATGCATCGCCGATCGCGTTGCAGGGCGATTCTGTGTTCGTGGTCAACACTCCAGCAGATTCGGTGGACGTGATTGATGCGAAGACTCAGCAAGTCGTGCGTCGAATCAACGTCGGCGTTGATCCGGTGAGTCTGGCGTTGCGGCCTGATGGAAAAGAACTGTGGGTTTCCAACCATGTGTCTGATTCCGTGAGCGTGATCGATATCGATGAGTCCAGTCCGACGTTCATGAGCGTGATCGACACGATTCAGTCTTTCGATCCGGAAACGCGTGCGACGCGATTTGATGAGCCTGTAGGGATAGCATTCGCAAACGACGCCAAGGCATACGTGGCACTTTCGTCAGAGAACGAAATCGCGGTCATCGATGTTGTGACGCGTGCGATCAAACGGAGGCTAGACGTTTCGGCGCAGGATCCGCGAGCGATTGTCGTTCGCGATGGCCGGCTTTATGTGATTCCGTTTGAGTCCAACAACCGGACCCAACTCTCAGGTGGCACAGGTGAATTGGACAATGAGTTGGTTACGTTCAATGCCTTTGAACATGCGATTGCGAATAACAACGTGCTTTCGCTTGGGGCCGTTCTCGATATCGTCAAACACCCGCGAGTCCCCGATCGTGACTTGTACATCTTCGACACGGAAACCGACGAGTTGATCGAAACCGTCGATGGTTTGGGAACGCTGTTGTACGGGATCGCGGTCGATTCGAAGGGGCGAGTATTTGTTGCACAGACGGATGCCCGGAACGACATCAACGGTCGGTCAGGGACGAAGAAACATGGCTTGAAGGAACTTGAAAACCGGGCCTTCTTGAATCGGATCACGAGGGTCATGCCCAGCCGAGGTCGGGGCGCAAGCGATGCTGCTAATCCCGATGCTGCTAGTCGCGAGTCGCTCTCGGAAGCCACGGTCGAGTTCATCGAACTGGAACCGCTTCCCCCGCAACAACCAGTTGCGGGCGAGGCTTTCGCGACACCGTTCGCGATTCAGGTCAGCGAGGATGATTCGACGTTGGTTGCCTCGGCAGCCGGGTCCGACAAGTTGTTCACCGTTGATGCGGACAGTGGTGATGTGCTCGGGCAAGTGCGTGTAGGTGCCGTGCCAAGAGGCATCGCCCTGGGGTCAAACGTCGATGGCGAGCCGTCCCATGCATGGGTACTGAACGCTGTCGCCAATACGGTTTCGATCGTTGATTTATCCGATGCGCGGAGACCGAAAGTGATTGGCGAGGTCAGGTTGCGGGATCCGACACATCCAGCGGTCAAACGTGGCCGGGCTGCGTTCAATACGGCGGCGGCGTCAACGACCGGCACGTTTTCCTGCGCCAGTTGCCATCCCGACGGACATACGGATCAACTTCTCTGGGTATTGAAGACACCGATCGTCACGGGCGGCAACCAAATCATGCCGCGGTCGACCATGCCGGTGCGCGGTTTGCGAGACACGGCGCCCTATCATTGGGACGGGATTCCAGGTGATCCCTATGGTGGAAACAATAGTGCGAATGTTCACGGCTCCGATCCGCCGAACGCCAGCCTTGACGATCCGGAAAGCACGACGCGACATCTGATTGACGGTGGCATCGCGGCAACGATGAGTTTGGATGGTGACACGACGGTCAATGATGAGGGCAAGGCGGGAGCGTTATCCGCGGCGGAACGGGACGACATGGCAAAGTTTTTGTTGAGCGTTCCCTATCCACCAGCGCAGCGACGGGCCTACACGAACGTCGTGTCAAAACGCGCAACAGAAGGATTCAAACTGTTTCACATTGATGGTGACCTTCAAGGAAAGCCGAAGCCGAACGTCTGCGGTGATTGCCATCGCATGCCCTTCTGGGTCAGTACCAATACGCCGGGGACTGGGATGGACGCACCAACTTGGCGAGGCGCGTACGACCGTTTCCTGATTCTTCCGCAGGGCCGATTGAACATCATCGATTTCGACTTTTACTCAGCGATTGCAGAACAGGGCATACCTGAACGCAACATGTGGCAATTCTCATGGGCCGGGCGTCGGCGTTTTGACCCGGTGTGGGACATGGTGCTTGAGGGTAGCACGGGATACTCAGGATCGTTCGCTCGTCAGATCACGCTCAAGCAACGAAACGCCAAGGACGATTTGACTTCAGATTTGTTGGATGCATTGGAATTGTCGGCTCAGGAGGGTGGCATCGTGCTGCAGGTCGAAGGCGTGATGATCGAGCCGGACGGTTTGAGACCGATCAAGATGCAGTTCGACGCCGATCGGGACGGTGGCGCGTACCAGATCGACTCGGGGGATTCCCTGAGCCGTGACAAGTTGGTTTCGATGGCCGCGAAAGGCAAGTTCATTGGAACATTCTCCGGCCGCCACGGTGTTCGCGCCGACTACGATCATC
>JBPCVD010000422.1:0-7539 GCA_051010815.1 Rubripirellula sp. | reverse complement strand
TCCTTGCCGCTAACGGTCTCTACCTGACATCGATCACGTGGCTGCAAGCGGCGACCGGAAATGTCTACGAGACACACTTCTACCAGTTGATGTTCTTGATGCATCTCGGGCTGGGGTTGTTAATCATCCTGCCGGTCGTCGGGTTTGGCTTCCTGCACATGTGGCGGTCGCGGAATCGCCGAAATCGCCGTGCGGTAAAAATCGGTTATGGCCTCTTAATCGTGTCGCTGACGATCTTGGTCAGCGGCTTGTTGCTGATGCGTGTTGGATCATTCGCCATTGTGAATCCGACCACACGAGATGTTGTGTACTGGATGCACTTTCTGGCTCCGCTGGCTGCCGTTTGGCTGTACTGGTTGCATCGACTTGTGGGTCCAAGCATCAAATGGCACATCGGCCGCAGAGTGGCCATCGCAATTGGCGTGTTCGTCGCTCTGATGGTTGGCTTCCAAGCTTCCGACCCACGGATCAGCGGTGACGACGCTCCAATCGATGGCGACAAATACTTTGAGCCTTCCTTGGCGCGGACAGCGACCGGGAAGTTTGTGGCAGCTGAGACGTTGATGAACGACGAGTATTGTTTGAAATGCCACCAGGACATCTACGACTCGGCGATCCACAGCGCTCACAAGCTGAGCAGTTTCAATAATCCTGCCTATAGGGCTTCGGTACGAGAGACCCGCCGGGTTGCGACGGAACGCGCCGGTAGCGTGCAAGCGTCACGGTGGTGCGCTGGATGCCATGACCCCGTGCCGTTTTTCTCGGGACGCTTTGATGACCCGGACTACGACGACGTGAGTGACCCGACGGCGCACGCCGGCATCTCGTGTGCCGTTTGCCATTCGATTCAATCGGTCGACAGTCACGTGGGCAACGCTGACTATACGATCGACGAGCCGAAGCATTATCCGTTTGCTTACAGCGACAATCCTGTCCTTTCGCAGCTCAACGCTTTGATGGTGAAGGCAAAACCCGCATTTCACAAGCATGAAATGTTGAAGCCGTTCCACAAGACTCCGGAGTTTTGTGGCACGTGTCATAAGGTATCCCTGCCCGGTGAGGTGACCGACTACAAAGAGTTTCTTCGCGGGCAGAATCATTACGACAGCTACCTGTTGAGCGGCGTCTCCGGACATGGTGCGAGAAGTTTCTATTATCCGCCGAAAGCTGAGGCGAATTGCAACGAGTGCCACATGCCGGCGATGGCCAGCAGTGAGTTTGGCGCGAAGTACATGGAGAAACTTGGCGAACTTGGTGTCCACGATCACGCGTTCCCCAGTGCGAACACGGCCTTAGCGCACTGGATGGGAGACGAGAAACAAGTCGAAGCCCACCGTCAGTACCTTCAAGGAACTCTGCGTGTCGATCTTTTCGGTTTGCGAGCAGAAGGGGCGATCGATGGCGAGTTGACAGCGCCATTGGGGGATACAGCGACAGTCGACAAAGGCATGCCGTACCTGATTGAAACCGTGCTTCGAACGATGAAGCTAGGCCATCACTTCACGCAAGGAACGACCGATTCGAATCAGATTTGGATCGAATTGACCGCAAAGCAGGGAGATCGGGTGATCGGTAAGAGCGGGCACCGTGATGAACGTGAGGTCGTCGATCCGTGGTCCCATTTCGTCAACACGTTCATGCTGGATCGTGAAGGAAATCGTATCAATCGACGCAACGCTCAAAACATTTTCACGCCGCTGTACAGCCATCAGATTCCTCCCGGTGCTGGTCAGTCTGTTCATTATCGAATGTCCGTCCCGGAGGATTCCGAGGAACCGATCGAAGTGACGGCACGATTGCTGTATCGAAAATTTGACACCGAGTACCTGGACTACATTCGTCGCGACCGCGATCCCGAAGTCGATCCTTTGGATCTGGGTGCAGAGGGAGACCCAAATGATCTGCCCATCATTGAAATTGCTTCTGATCGCGTGGTGCTAACGATTCGAGGCGCCGAATCTCCTTCGGTCGCGGCTGTGGAGGGCGATGGCGTTGAGGGTGTAGAAATTCCAACCTGGCAACGTTGGAACGACTACGGGATCGGCTTGCTCTTGAAGGGAAAAGCCGAGTTGAAACAAGCAGCAGATGCTTTCGCGGAGGTCGAATCGCTTGGGCGGTTCGATGGTCCAATGAATCTGGCTCGCGTCCAGTTTGCGGAAGGTGACTTGGATGGGGCAACCGAGTCGCTCCGCCGAGCCGATACGATGGATCCACCGCCGCCATCGTGGACTCATGGTTGGCTGAGCGGCGTGGTTAATCGACAGCAGGGCAATCTGGAGGCGGCCGCCGATTCGCTTCGGAGTGTCCTGCAAACGAAGGTTCCGGAACGGGGCTTTGACTTTTCGTTGGATTATAACGTTCGGAATCAGTTGGGTTTGACGCTGGTGGATTTGGCCCAACGCGCCGAAGTGATGGGTGATGAGGCAGGGTTTGAGTCCATCGTTCAGGACGCGATCGACCAATTTGATGCCGTGTTGGAGGTGGATTCAGAGAACGTGACCGCCCACGCGAATTTGGCAGAGGTCTACGGGCTGATCGGTGATACAGAGAAAGAACAGCACCATCGCACACTTCACACCCGGTACAAGCCAGATGACAATGCGGCCGAAGTTGCGATACCGGCGGCAAGGCGTCGATATCCGGCAGCCAATCATGCGGCTGAAGCGCTCGTGATTTACGATTTGCAACGCAACGAGGCTGAGAATCCGGGCGACGAGAATGTCGCGAACGCTGAGTGATATGGAATGTCATGACCGATTCTGATCCCCACTCCGACGCAGAAGAAGACGTCCAAAACGACGCGGTGATCGCGAGCGCGTTTCGTGCCTCGTTGATCGTGATCATGCTGCTCGGTTTGCCCATCATTGGCTTCTTGATTTACTTGAACATCGAGAAGGCGAAGGAGCAATCGACGGAAGTGGACGTCACGCTTCCCGAGACTCGTCAGTCCAACGAACAGTCCATGCCGTCGCTTGCGATGACTGAGATGAGGGATTCGAGCGGAATCGCCTTTGATCATGAATCCGGAAGAGAGGGTGAGAAGCTGTTGCCGGAAACCATGGGCAGCGGCGTTGCTGTCTTGGATTACAACAATGACGGACATCTGGACTTGCTGCTGGTGAACTCCAGTCTCTGGCCATGGTCGGAAGGGGAGCCGCAATCGTCACCATGCAAACTCTACGCCGGCGATGGTAGCTTTCATTTCACTGATGTGTCCGAAGAAGCGGGATTCGCCTTCACGTCCTACGGAATGGGTGTCGCGGTCGGCGACTACGACAACGATGGGGACACGGATGTGTTTCTGTCAGCGGTTGGCGAGAACCGATTGTTGCGCAATGACGGTGGCGCGTTCGTGGATGTCACGGGAGACGCCGGCGTTGCAGGAGCCAAGGATGCCTGGGGCACAAGTTGCGGTTTCTTTGACTTCGACAATGACGGACTGCTTGATCTGTTCGTTTGCAACTATGTCTCTTGGAGCAAAGAGGCGGATCTGAGCCAAAACTTTACGCTCGATGGAGAATCGCGAGCCTACGGTCCCCCCAAGGCTTTTTCGGGATACTTTTCATACCTGTACCACAACGATGGGAACGGACAGTTTTCGGATGTCTCCGAGAAGGCAGGGATTCAGATCCGCAATGACGACACCAACGTGCCGCTGGGAAAGGCGATGGGGGTGGCGCCGGTCGACATCAATGGCGATGGCTGGATCGATATCGTGGTCGCGAATGATACCGTTCGCAACTTCCTGTTTCAGAACAATCGCGACGGGACGTTTACCGAAGTTGGGCGACTGACGGGGATCGCCTTTGATCGCAGCACCGGCAACGCAAGAGGTGCGATGGGAATCGACACGGCGCAGTTTCGTGATGACGGAACGTTGGCGATCGGGATTGGAAACTTTGCTAATGAGGCAAGCGCGCTTTACATGGCGCGGCCCGGCAAGAAGCAATTCATCGATGCAGCGATGTACACCGGGTTTGGGCCGCCAACACGCCAGGGTCTCACTTTTGGTTTCTTCTTCTTTGATGTGGATCTCGATGGCCGCCTTGATGTGCTCGGTGCCAATGGGCATCTTGAGGAGGAAATCTCGAAGACTCAAAAGACGCAGCGATACGCGCAGCCTCCGCAGCTGTTTTGGAACGCTGGTCGAGGAGCGAAGAGCGAGCTGGTGTTGGTTCCCGAAGCGAATACGGGACCCTCCTTTTATCAGCCGATTGTCGGGCGGGGAGCCGTGTTTGGCGATTTCGACGAAGATGGAGATCAGGACATCGTGATCTCGGTGAGCGACGGGACGCCGGCCATTTTCCGAAACGATCAGGCAACCGAGAATCATTGGCTGAGGTTGGAACTTGAGGGTGTCGACTGCAATCGCGATGCGATTGGCGCCGTCATCGAGTTGGCCTTGGGGGACCGAATTTTGACGCGGGCGTTGATGCCGACCCGTAGCTACTTGAGCCAGTGCGAGTCAGGCGTGACCTTTGGGCTCGGATCAGAGACGCAAGTCGATTCGATCACCGTGCGGTGGCCTGGCGGCGACCGCGAGATTTTTTCCGTCGACGGCGTCGACGAAGTGCTTGAGTTGCGTCAGGGAGAAGGGACACCCAGCGGGGATGATTCGAGCGGCGAGCAAAGCTAGCCAGCAGTCACACGAAACTCGTCTCCGACCCAAATGGAACTTGGGCGTCGAAACGTACCCTGCCGATCTTGTTAGGCAAGGTGATGGGGTTCAGGGCGAAGCCGGAATCGCACCACACCACCGACGATCGTATGTGTCGCCCGTCCTTTGAGCGTTTGACCGTCCAATGGACTGCTGATGCAGTGTGAACGAAAATTAGAGCCATCGACGGTCCAGGTATCTTCAGGATCGATGATGACGATGTCAGCGTTGGAGCCCAAGGCAAGCGTGCCACCTGCGATGCCGGCGATCCGTGCTGGAGCGGAGGAGAGCCGGTCGATCGCGGTACCCCAATCCAGAATCTCTGCTTCGATCATGTGCGTGATCACAGCAGCCAAGGTGGTTTCCAAGGAAGCCTCACCGAATGGCGAAAGGTCGAGGTCATCCATTTTCTTTTCACGGCTCCGCGGCATGTGACCGCTTTGGATCGCGTCAATGGTTCCGTCGGCGACTGCGTTTCTGAGAGTCTCCACGTGCCGCCAGCTTCGTAGCGGCGGATGCACTTTGAACCGCGAATCAAATGATCGAAGTTCAACGTCCGACATGCACAAATTGTGCGGACAGACCGACGCGGTGACTTCGATGCCACGTGACTTGACTCGTCGGATCATGTCGACGGCGCCCATCGTGCTCACGGGGCCAACATGCAAGCGTCCGACGGTGGCTTCGGCCAGTCGAACGTCTCGTGCGACAGCAAGGTCTTCGGCCTCAGTCGGCAGTCCCTTGAGCCCCAAAACGAGTGAGATTTGTCCGTCATGCATCACCCCTTCCTCGGCCAGTTCCGGAACTTCCGGGCGATCGATGATTGGGAGATTGAACATGCGACAGTACTCCAACGCTCGTTTGAGTAGAGCGTCGTTTGGCATCGACCGCGGCGCGTCGCTAAAGGCCACTGCCCCAGCCTCAGCCAGCAGGCCAAGTTCCGCCATCTGCTCACCGGAGCGGCCTTTGCTGAGGCAGCCGATCACATGGACTCGCACGCCGTCCGCCTTGGCTGCCTTTTGCCGCACGAATTCGACGGCACCGGGCGAATCGATGCACGGCGCCGTACTGCTGCAGCAAAGCACCGACGTAAAACCACCGGCTAGGGCCGCGTTGCTCCCCGATTCAATCGTCTCGTCTTCTTCGTTTCCGGGTTCGCGAAGTTCTGCACCCAAATCGATCAGACCGGGAGCAACAATCTTTCCGCTGGCATCGATCGATTCGCAGTCGGCCGGAATGTCGCCGTCATTGGGGTCGATGGCCGCGATCACGCCGTCGATGACGAGCAAGCGAGCCTGACGATCGATCTGTTGGCTCGGGTCGACGAAACGACCGTTTTCAATGAGCAGGTCTTGAGATACAGATTCGTTCATGGCGTTTGGTGTCAGGCTTGTCGGAGTCTCTCAACGCGATCAAGGAAGATCATCAAAGGAAGCACTGATATGAAAATTTTGTGTTTCCGGGCAGTGGGAGTTCAGAGCTGCGGGAGTTCCGGGCAGCGAATGAATCATGTGCCGCTCTTCGCGCGATCATTGGCGCCCGACAACAGCCACAGAGCAGCCATTCGAACCGCGATGCCATTGTTGACTTGTTCCAGAATGACCGAATGAGGACCGTCGGCGACTTCGGGCGTGATCTCGACACCGCGATTGATCGGCCCAGGCGCCATGATCAGGATGTCGTCCTTCGCATTTCGCATTCGGTTCCCATTCATGGCGTACAGCGCGGCGTATTCGTGAACGCTCGGGAAGGGACGGGCCCGCTGACGTTCGAATTGGATTCGCAGCAAGTTCAGCACGTCGCAGCGTGGCAGGATGTCGTCGAGGTGATGCGCCACTTCAAAGCCGAGTTCTGTCCAACGGGGACTGACAAGTGTCGGCGGGCCACAGATGATCACATGAGCGCCAAGTTTACTGAGGCCCCAAATGTTGCTTCGCGCAGTGCGGCTATGAGCAATGTCCCCAACCATGGCGACGGTCAGTCCGCGAATCGTCCCGCGATGCTGGCGGATCGTCAGAATGTCCAACAAGCCTTGCGTAGGATGATCATGCGGCCCATCACCGGCGCTCAGAACGCAGCACTCGAGTTCGCGAGAGAGTAAGTGCGGAGTTCCAGGTGTTCCGTGACGCGTGACAACCCATTCGACGCCCATCGCTTCGATCGTCTTGGCAGTGTCAACGAAGGTTTCGCCTTTTGCAACGCTGCTGCCGGCGCTGCTGAACTCGACCGTGTCGGCCCCGAGTCGCTTGGCTGCCAAAGAAAAGCTATTTCGAGTCCGAGTGCTGTTCTCGAAAAACAGGTTGGCGCAAGTCTTGCCCGCAAGCAGCGAGATTTTGTCGCGACAGCCGTTGGTCATTTCCTTCAATTGCTGGGCGACATCCAGCAACGTGGATATCTCTTCCGCCGACAGGCTCTCCAGATCGAGCAAATGACGCCGGTGCCAAGTCTCGGGAAACTTCAGGTCGTTTGGAACCGCGGTGGACATCGTCAGGGGCGGCTTGAAGGAGCAATGAACTTTGCAACGGCCACACGTTAAGCGATGGAGAAGATTCGGGCGAGGTCCCCAAGGATGTTTTTCTGCGGGCAGAATCCTGACTTGCGAATCGGATGTTCCGACTGGGAACGCACGATCGACCCGGATCAACGATTCGGATCAACGATTCGGGTCAACGATTCGGGTCACGAACCGCGAGAGGGATCAGCATCAGCCACGCAAGGATCCAAGCGAGGCCTCCCAAGGGCGTCACCATGCCCAGTTTTGGTGTGTTGGTCACCACCAGCAGGTACAGACTGCCGCTGAACAGTAGAATGCCAGCAACGAAAAGTCGCAACACCCAGCGTCGCACGGTCTACTTGCCGCCAGTTCCGAATGGAATCGCGGA
>JBPCVD010000421.1:0-2537 GCA_051010815.1 Rubripirellula sp. | reverse complement strand
GCGGGGTTTGCCACGCCTGCGATATATGTCCTCCAAAACCAATTCGGTTTTCCGGCAATGATGCCGCGTCCGGTTGAAGGGATTCCTTCGCGCGATTCAGACATTTCATTCAAAATCTGATCGGCTACCGCGGCCGCAGCGATCTTGGATTCGGCGATTCTGCGTTGCTGATGATGGGCAGAGAAGGACAAGAGTGAACCCACCAAGACGCTAGCCATCAGTGCAAGCCCGACGACGACTTCCAAAAGCGTAAACGCGCTTCGGCGATTCGTACGGTGCGCAGTTTTGATCCGTGGACAGCGGGACGCGCCAGAGTTTCGGGCGCACCGTTCGATCTCGAAAGTCATCGCGACTTCCGCTACGGCTCCTTCACGAATTTCAAAGTTGGGCAGAGCACTAGAGAGACAGGATCGCATCGACCTCTCCCTCGTTGCGAAGCGGCACGATTTGTCCACTGGTCCCCAGAACCAACAACCATTGGCTCATTTCTCCGCGCCGCAATTCGACAGCGTACGTCGGAGAGGCGCCTTCACGGCTGAATTGAATTTTGAACTGATTTCCTACCGTCACGCGTCGACTCAGTCGAACCTTTCCGATTTCAACGCGGTTCAGCAAGTGGTACTTAGCATTGCCTGGCCCTGGCGTATCAATCGTCAGCCTTTTTCGATTGCGGTCGATGGCGGCACGGATCGGCTGTCGCATCCTACTTGCGTCACGTCGCGCTCGAGCATCGAACCGCTCGACCGTTTCGGCAGCCTGACTTATCAGGTAGCGGTCCATCGTGCCTCGCAGTGACACGACGGCCAGGGTGGAAAGGATTGCCATGATGACGATCACGATGACAAGTTCGATCAACGTGAACGCATCTCGCCCGTGACCGCGACGTCTATGCATTGTCCCCGTCCAATCCCTCGCTCGTGAAGTCACGATTTTCGCCTTCTCCTCCCTCGCGTCCGTCCGCACCAAGACAGATCACTTCGTAGGGCTCAGTGCTTCCGGGGCTCACGTACTCGTATGGGTTTTTCCATGGGTCCAGTGGCAGCTGGTTGAGAAATCCGTCGGGCCAGGTATCGGTGCCCTCGACCAGAATTTCGATTCCTTCGTCCGTGGTTGGGTATCGGCTTTGGTCCGCGTAGAACGTTTCAATCGCTTTGACGATGTTTGCGATCTCGGCTTTTGCGGCGTTCTGCTTGGATGAGATCAGGTATCCGCGCGTCCTGACCGCAACCAATCCTGCCAGCATGCCAAGAATCACCATCACCACGATCAGCTCGACCAGCGAAAACGCGTGCCGGCTTTGGTTACGGCGTCCCTTCTCAGAGACGAACTTCGAATCATGATGCTGCGGTCGGAAGTTTCTGAGAACAACCGATACGGCACGTAGAGACTTACATAACATTTCCTGCCTCCAGGATCGGAAGGATCGTCGCGAGCAACAAGAAGCCGACCATTGCGGCCAAGACAAGGATCAAAGCAGGTTCAAGCAGAGCTGTGAACCGCGCCGACGCGGTCGCGACTTGTGCATCGTAATCGTCGGCCAGGCGGAACAGCATCTCGTCCAGCTTGCCTGATTCCTGACCGACGGAAAAGACACGTACGGCCAACGGTGGGAATGCACCGCTCTGTTGAAGCGCATCAGCGACTTCTTCTCCGGCGGAAATTCGGTCGCCGCACTCACGCAGTGCCTTCTTAAAGACAACGTTTGAAGTCGAACGTTCGGCAAGCTCGACGGCCCGAGTCAATTCGACGCCGCTTCGCGAAAGTGTTCCGATGATCATGGCGATTCTGGCAACGCCTTGTTTGATCGCCATTGGGCCAACCACCGGTGTTTTCAGGAGTGCGCGATGCCAGAGTTCTTTTCCACGCTCGGTGCGAACCAACGTGATGCCCAACGCCACGACGACGATGGCGCCGATCGCGAGAAGCCAACCATAGGACACCAGGCCGTCGCTGAGCGTCTTGGCGATGCGAGTTGGCCATGGCAGTACATCTAATGTTTCTTGCAGGTTCTCAAGTAGTGGCGGCAACACGGAGGTCATCAGGAATAACGCGGCCGCAGTTCCAAAGCAGATCAGAAACATCGGATAGACCAGTGCCGTTGTCACCGAATCGCGAAAGTTAAGTTGCTTTCGCTTGAACTCGGCGAGCTGCTGAAGGACCGAGTCCAGCGTTCCTGAGTTCTCGCCGACTTCGACCATTTGTACGGATGCGGCATCAAACAACTCGGGCTGCTTGCGAAGCGCCTCGGCAAGCGATGATCCGGCGGCCACGCGATCCCGCACACCGAGAATTGCAGTGCGAAAAGCGCCGTGGTTTTGCTCCGAGATCGTGTCGAGAGCATCCAGCAAGGGAATCCCCGCGTGCAGCATCATGGCGAGTTCGTGAACCGCCGTCGCCCACTGCGTCTTGCTTGATGACAACGACAGCTTCGACAACCAATTCGATTTTGATTTGATCTGACACTCGGCGAGCTTGCGAATCCGCACGCCCTGACCACGAAGTTGATCTCGCGCTTGGCGCGGAGTATCTGCCGCGAC
>JBPCVD010000420.1:0-3864 GCA_051010815.1 Rubripirellula sp. | reverse complement strand
GATGACGTCCTCCGGCCAATCGCTGCGTGAATTATCCGATGCGTTGCCCAAGCTTCACATCGTCAAATCAACAGCAACCGTCTCGGCGGAAAAACTCCCGAAGTTGATGTCCGACCTGCAGCGACAGCACCCGGAGGCCAACGCTCAAACCGGCGATGGCCTGCGACTGGCCTGGGATGATAAGTGGCTGCTAGTCCGCGGAAGCAACACCGAGCCAATCGTGCGTCTGATCGCCGAAGCCGACAGCGAAGACGAAGCGCGTGCACTTTGCGATGGTGCTGCCGCCTTGCTGTAGAAGTCGTTCAGCTCACTGCGGAAGCAATTCCGCTCGAGCGCCATCGAAGACCGCAACTTCATCAATGCGACCCTCGAAGTTGGAGTCGTTGTCGCTTCGCCCTCCGATGAAACAGCTTGCAATCGTGGCGTCCCCGAGTGCGGAAGTTGCGACATCGATTTCCGGCTTTGGATTGTCGTTCAGATAGACGCGAACGCGTCCCGATTGCCGAACCAGCAGGACACGATTCCAACTCCAACGCGGAATCTCGGTTGTCCCCTGCAACGGCTTATCAAGTCCCTGTTGAAAGAGCAAACGACCCGGCTGGGTCGACGTTCCGCCGATACCGAGATGCTGGCCGTGGCCGCTGATCGCATGGTCGTGATCTCTTGAGAAGAGCCACCCGGTCGTCGCTCGCGCGTCGTTCGGCATCCCATTCCAAAAATGGAGACTCAGCGTGTAGTCATCTCCCAACTCGTCTAGTCGTGATCGCATTCGCCCACCGGCAAAATGCACGCAACGATTGACTTCATTCTCAGCGGTAAACGAGGCGGCCGATGCTTCGTCGCGCGTAGCCCCCTCTGCGCTGGCAACCTCTGCGCTGGCAACCTCTGCAGTGGCAACCTCTGCAGTGGGCCCTTCCAAATAGAAGCAAACGCCGGGTTCATAGATCCCATCGAAGTGATTGCCGGAACGATCCTTCGCCGCCGACGCATCCATCTCCGCCATTCGCCAGTACGCCAACGGATTTGCGTCGATCAACCGAGCGCTGGCGGGCCCTTCCGAATCTCGCCTGTCCCGGCGAGGTCGCCCCGACACCTGCTCCAACAAATGTAGATTCGTGGCCACGATTCTCGGCTCGGCCGAGGTTTCCAGGCCCGCCGAACGAGCCGCCCACGTGTTGTATCCTCCAAGGTGATGCTGTTCCGGCGGAGGAATGTAGCCGTCTGCACCATTGGCCAATTCAATGACCATCATCCGTCGCAGCGGACTTTGCGTTTTCAATTTCAGCCCGGTCAACGCATAGGTCTCGTTCGGAGTCGTGGCAATTCCAATGTCGCCGATGCGGATTGCCTGCACGACGATTTCGGTCGACTTCATTTCGTCTAGCAGCACCTGTTCACGTGCGTAGACCTCCGTTCGATCCTTGGGGACGTCGGACTCCATGGCATCGACAATTTGTTGTGACCAAGCTAGCCGTTGTTGGTCCGGCACGCGGTAATCCATTGCCAATCGAGCCTCGGCCATCGCCAAGTCAGCGTCATCGGTGAATTCGATCGACTCAAATACTCGCTGCGCGATTTTCAACAACCCGTTTGTGTAGCCATCAATTGTGGCATCGTCTTGCCCCTTCCACGTCATGTAATCGCGTCGCCAAATGTCACCACTGCATCCATGTGACATGATGCCAACCATCTCGGATTCCGCATGCTTCGTTTTGGCAAACGCCTCCAATCCGTCGCAAAACAATCCAAAGTAGTCGGCACTGATTGGCTGATCTCCAAAGTAGTGCATGGAAAAATTGGCGAGCGCGGCAATTGGCACTCCGTCGGTCGACTCGAACACGATCATCGAAAGATCGGGGTCCTCTGGCCCGGTCGGTCCCGTCACGTCCTCGGGAGACCGAGCTGCGTGCATATTCGCTCGAACGGTCGGGTTGCCAAACGGATCGTCGTCCAACCGGTCCGGTCGCCGAACCCAGCGCCGCAGCGCAGTGAACTCATCCGCTCTCGCCACGCCCCAGCCAACACGAGCGGGTTGCAAACGCTGTTCTGCCTTCACCAATGCCTCCACTATTCGTTCGCGAAGAAACGGGACATAGCTCGGATCAGCATTGGTACCAAGCGCACCGAATGACGAAGGAGCGGTATGCGTATGCGTCGCAGAGACCAAGATTCGATCAGGCTTCAGTTTCGTTCGCGACGCTGCACGATGCTTGGCATCATCCAGCAATACGCGCGGCACCATGCAACTGTCGACCACCACAATGCCGATTCTTTCCTGACCGTCATCCATCACGATCGCCCTGGCGTTGACGCGAGTCTTCACCTGGTCCGCGGATCGCGACAACATTCCCCCGTTGATCAACACGGGCAGTTGGTCGGGCGTCACATCCACGACTGCAGCACCAACCTGCAAATCGGCGAAGACGGGGCAAGCATCGATCGAGAAACCGAAGAGGAACGAGAACAGAATGCATACACGAACACTTCGTCGTTTTTTCACAATGGATCTCTGGGACGGGCAGGAAATTGGGTGGGGATTGGGGGAACACCGTTCGACCAACCTGATGCGTTCTCCGTCAGCCGATTCGACTGGCGCCAAGCCGCAAGCCGCTAGGAAGGGACGGAATGGAATCTCTGCGGAGTGAGATCCGGGCCTGCGATTCCATCAATCTAACGAATCCCAGCAAGTCACACGGGTTGGAAACGCCTTCTGCGCAAAACGGCCATCGAATGCAAAGAACAGGTGAATGCAGGCTTCAACCCGCGATGGGAGCAAGATTCGAAACTGCATGCCCAATCGGCGCTGTCGCTAAATGAGCCTACAATTCGAAGCGAATCAGAGATCTTGCTCCGCCAAGAATGCCCGCGTCACCGGGTGGGCTTGTTCCCACGTCTCGATCTGACGTCTCGCAAGCCACGCTCCGTCATTCCCAGAATCCAGGTCCGCATGTCCACTCGTCGCCGCGCTCGCGAGATCGTACTACAGCTGCTGTACGAGGCGGACGTCAATGGTAGCCGTGACCCTGCCGCAGCAAAGCAGTTCATTCGTTCGCGAATGCAGGGACGGAAAGGCTTGACGGATTTCGCCGACGCGCTGCTGCAAGGCACGCTGGAACATCGCGACGAGATCGACCAACGACTGTCGCGTCTGGCCACGCGATGGACGTTGCCACGGATGCCGGTCGTCGACCGAAACATTCTGCGTCTCGGTGCCTACGAGATCGTGTTTGGAGACACCCCGGGTCGGGTCGCAGTCAACGAATCGATCGTGCTCGCGAAACGATACGGGGACACCAATAGCCCGCGATTCGTCAATGGCGTGCTCGACCGTCTGATGAATCGGCCGGGTGACGCTGAAGTCAGCGAAGAGGAAATCGTCGACTCGGAAGAAAGTGATCCAATCAAAGCTCACTCAGAAACGAATGCTCCGAGTGTCGACAATTCGGACACAGGCATCGGAACGCCGGAGCCACCGCCCCCTTCGTGAGTTGGGACTTTGCGACTGCCATCGTCAGGCTTGGCCCGGACGGAATCTGAACCCTGCTGGGATACAAGAAAAGCCGGCAAAGGATCCTTGCCGGCTTTCGTTGTGGAGTTCAGTGGCGTGCGGTCGAGACGTCAGTCATCTCAAGCTGGCACGTCGAATTCCTTGTCGACCTACTCTTGATCGGTGCTGTCGTCGCCTGAGTTAGCATCGTTACCGGCGTCCGCAGCGGCGGACTCTTCTTTCGCAGCAGGTGTTTCTACTGCGTTCTTTTCCTGACGACGCTTCTTCTGGTTCGATTTCTTTTCGTCGGCGTTGGCCTTTGCGAGCTGCTTTTTGACTTCGGCGAGCTGTGTTGCGGACTTGGACAAGCTCTCTTT
>JBPCVD010000419.1:0-3028 GCA_051010815.1 Rubripirellula sp. | reverse complement strand
CTTGCCGTTCCGGAAGACAGCTTGTTTCTGACGAAGTCGACCGGAAAGGTCACCCACAGCGGCGGCAAGCTCTTTGGTGAAGAAAGCGTCTACTACAAAACGCTACTGGAGTGGTTGCAGGCCGGCGCCCCAGCTGATGCGACGCCTCCCCCCAACGTCGCCAAGTTAGAAATCTACCCTCCGCAAGCAGTGATCGAGGGTGAAGGCAGCAAGCAGCGATTCATTTCAGTCGCTCACTACTCCGATGGGACAACGCGAGACGTTTCCAATTTGTCGGCCTTCATGACCAACAACGAAACCTCCGCGGCGATCGACCTCGGTGGCAACGTGACCGCGGGTGCTCGTGGCGAAGCCTTTGTGATGGCGCGTTTCGAAACTAAGACCGAGGGCCGACAAGTCTTGGTCCTGCCGAAAAACCTGAAGTACGAGTCGCCAGAGATCGTTGGCAATTACATCGATCAGTTGGTCGGAAAGAAACTGAACCAGCTTCGGATCTTGCCGAGCGGGTTGTGCACGGATGAAGAATTCCTGCGCCGCGTGACAATCGATATCACGGGTCAACTTCCAACGGAAGAAGAGTATCAACAGTTCGTTAACGAGGTCGCTGCTGATAAGCGAGCGGCGTTGATCGAACGCTTGCTTGCACGCAAAGAGTTCAGCGAAATTTGGGCGATGAAGTTTGCTCAATTGCTGATGATCAAGAGCACGAATCAGGTCAGTTACAAGTCGGCATTCTTGTACAACCAATGGTTGACCGACAAGTTTGCCAAGAACGTTCCAATTGACGAGATGGTGCGAGAGCTGTTTGGTGCCACCGGTGGAACATTCCGAAATCCAGCGACGAATTACTACCAGATCGAAACTGACACGTTGAAGCGTGCAGAGAACGCCGCACAAGTCTTCATGGGCATTCGCACGCAATGTGCGCAGTGCCACAATCATCCTCTCGATCGTTGGACGATGAACGATTACTACGGCTTTGCCGCGTTCTTTTGTCAGACTGGGACGAAGAACGCCGAAGACTACCGCGAGAAGATTATCTACGATCGCCGCAGCGGGGAAGTGAAACACAAAGTCACTGGTAAGACGATGACGCCAAAATTCCTGGGCGGCGAATCGGCCGACACCAAAGGAAAAGATCGTCGCGTGGTGATGGCCGAGTGGCTAACCAGTCCGGAAAATCCCTACTTCTCGACCAGCATCGCGAATCGTGTTTGGGCACACTTCATGGGCGTTGGCATCGTGGAGCCCGTGGATGACATTCGCGTAAGTAACCCAGCGACGAACCCCGAGTTGTTCCAGACTCTGGGCGATAAGCTCGCCGAGTACAAGTTCGACTTCCGACAATTGGTTCGCGACATTTGCAACAGTCAGGCTTATCAACGGAGTGCGACGCCGAACGACAGCAATCGCAGCGATACTCGCAATTACGCGTACGCCACTGTTCGACGCGTTCCTGCAGAAATGCTGCTTGACTGCGTGAGCCAGATCACGAACACGAAAGAGAAGTTTCGCGGGTTGCCCCTTGGGGCACGGGCCGTGCAAATTGCCGACGGTGGAACAAGCACTTACTTCCTGGATACTTTTGGCCGAGCGGCTCGTGACACCGTTTGCGACTGTGAGGCGTCGACCGATCCATCGTTGTCTCAAGCTTTGCACTTGCTCAATGGCAGTGCGACAAGCGGAAAGATTTCCAAGGGAAAGGTCATCGACGAATTGCTGAAAGATGATGCAACGCCTCAGCAAGCACTCGATCGATTGTATGTTCGCTGCCTGTCTCGATTCCCCACGGATGCCGAGCGAAAAGAACTTCTCGCTTCGGTCGAGCAGGCCCCCAATCCGAAAGAAGGTTTGGAAGACATCTTTTGGGCCGTATTGAACAGCCGAGAGTTCGTTTTCAACCACTAACCAACTGCGCGGGGAATCGCCGTGTCGAGTCATTCGTCACGGCGACGTGTTGTTCGTTGTCCGGTGTGACGCGATTGAGAATTTAGCCGTGAAGTCACTGCTGATTGATTCTTCTCGTCACTTCGCAGACATTGAGTTTCCGCAGTTACTCATCGCACGCCGTTGCCGTGCGGTCCTTCCTTTCACTGAATCGACATGATGATTCGAGCATTTTTGACCGTTGGACTGTTGTTGGGCTTTTCTCTCTCAGTGCGAGCAGAGCAGAAGACCGACGAGACACCAAAAATCAACTTCACTGACCACGTCCTGCCGATCTTTCGCGAGCACTGTTTGAAGTGTCATAACGCGAATGACGCGGAAGCCGGTTTGGCGATCGACAGCTACGGCGCGCTCATGGAAGGCGGCGGCAGTGGCGATGCTGTCTCCAATGGCGACGCTTCGGCAAGTCGTTTGTACTTGGTCATGACCCACGCGGAAGAGCCCGCGATGCCGCCAAACCAGGAGCCGATCGCGAAAGAGAAGCTCGAGATCATTCGCAAATGGATCGAGGGCGGCCTGCTTGAAAACAGTGGCAGTAAAGCCAAAAAACGGAAAGGCCCATCCCTGACGTTCACGTCGATGGAGGGTGGCAAGCCGGCGGAAATCGTGATGCCGGAGAGCGTTTGGCGAGTGCCTGTGGTGACGTCCCAGCGTGCTGCCGCGGCTTCGGCAATTGCGGCTAGTCCGTGGGCTCCGTTGGTTGCCATCGCCGGTCAAAAACAAGTCACTCTCTACAACACCGAGAGTGGTGATCTGGAAGGGATCATTCCCTTCCCAGAGGGTATTCCGCAGGTTCTGCAGTTCAGCGTGGACGGTGGCTACTTGATGGTCGCCGGTGGGACTCACTCATCCAAGGGTGTCGTCTCGCTTTACAACGTCAAAACGGGTGACCGTTTGCTGAGCGTTGGAGATGAATTGGATACGGTCTTTGGCGCTGATGTGAACAACGACCTGTCGAAGGTCGCTCTGGGCGGACCGCAGAAGTTAGTCCGAATCTTTGACTCAGGGACTGGCGACGCCTTGTTTGAATTGAACAAGCATACGGATTGGGTCTATTGCGTCGATTTCAGTCCTGATGGTG
>JBPCVD010000418.1:0-17852 GCA_051010815.1 Rubripirellula sp. | reverse complement strand
GCGGGGTGGCTCCAAAGTTGTACGCGGCGAATCGAAGGCTCTGGTTGCGGCAGATCTGACAACCATTGGATGACGTCGTTGACATCGTTTCGTTCCACCGCTTGACCGCGGGACACAAGCGCCAGTTCATCCAGGACATCGGGGCGGGCCGGTTTTCCAATTTGCTCGACTGCCTGACCGCGGACGAAAAAACTCGCGTCCAGCTTGACGCCCGTCTGCTGGCAGGCAACGGTGACTTCGTGTTTGCCTGGCTCCTCCGGCGTGAATCGACCTTGGAAAACGCCCCATTGGTCACCCTCTGCAATCAGACGAAGGGTTTCGATGTTTCCTGAGGGAGCGGTGATCGTGGCGACGACATCGCCCTTTTCCAGTGGCTCCCCGCCCTTGTCCATCACATGCGCGCTGAAGGTCAAGGTTTGCTTCAGTTGCGGCTGATCCGGTTTGTAGAACAGACGCATCCCCGTTCCCTTGACCATGTTCCGTTGATAGGCCATCCAGCGAACAACCTGACCCCAAAATCGATAGTGGTATTTGTCTTCGACACCCTTTCGCCATCGCCATGCACCGTCGGTGCCCATGAACAAGACCTTGCCCTCGCCGAACGTCCGAGTGGCAAGCAAAGGAAGCCGACCGAACTGGTTCGACATCTCGTTGTGGACCGCCAAAACTTCGGCGCCCGCACGCGCCCGCACCACCGGCGCGTACCATTGGAATCCAGGAAGGTCTTCCCAGACTTGGACATTCTCGTCTTGTGTGTCGGCAAGTTTCGTCAGCAAACTATTGCGACCCCGTTCGGTGAGCTCGAAGTGCCCCGGAGTTCTCGAACCCCAACCTCCCGGTTGTGATTCGTCCATGATGACCGGATTCAACTCCTCCAGAGCGGTCCCCAGCAGCGAAAATTGTCGTCCCTGCAAACCGGGCATGAACACGAGCCCACTGGCTTGTTGCTCGACCAAGCCTTTCAACAACTCGCACTGCTCCTCGGTCAATTGCCCGTCATCAAGTCCCACATCGCCAAGAAACACAACGTCGTAAGTCGAGAGGTCTTCCAGCGCTTCTGGAAAAACCTTGATGTAGTCACGCGATCCACCCCCAACCTTTTCAAGGCCCGGGTGAAACAACAAACAAGAAACCTCAATTCCGGGATCGCGTGACAATGCGTTGCGAAGGTATCGATATTCCCACCGAGGATACGACTCGACGACCAAGACCTTCAGCTGTTCCTGGCGAATCACAATCGGTGCCGACTGAACATTGTTGTCGGGGATCGTTTCTTCACCTTGCTGAGGAACGGCGACCGTCAACGTGTAGTCACCGATCTTCTCAGTCTTCCAAGTCAGCGCATCGTAGGTTCGCCCCATCGCGGCAACCCGAACATCTTTGGACAGCGTTTCTCCATCCGAAGTTGTCATCGTGACCGTGGTCATGAAATCTCGTGGCAGCGAACTGTCGATCGTGAAGGGAATGCGGACAGGCTTGCCTGCCGCACCAAATGTCGGAATGTCGACGCTGGTCAACTCGACGTCTGGAAGACGAGACGGACTGCCCGCCGCCACCGTAAAGATCGGAATGTTCTTGGTGCGCAGGCGAGAGGCCGCCTCGACCGGCGGCGCACCCGAATTCCAATCGCCATCCGAAATCAACACGATCCCCATCAGCTGGTTGATCCGTGCCGCCGTTTCCAGCAACGGGTCCTTGAGGTTAGTAGCCGCAGTCTGCTTGTCGCCACCTTCGGTCGCATTCGCATCGGCTGCGTCGTCCGACGCTCGGTCCTCGACTGGAGCCATCGCGCCACTGATCGACTGAATTACGACATTCAAATTCTCATCGAGCGCAGACCAAGCCTCGGGCTGAGTCAAATTTTGAATCGCTTGTGAACGTGTGATGGCGTGATTGTCTCCGGACGTCTCCAACAACACGTCCTGCGTTTCCATGCTACGCGAATCGTCCCACAACACCGCGATCGTCGGCTTGGCGTCGGGCTGGAATTCCTCAATCCACTCCGGCTGATTCAGCATCAGGGCGACCAACGCCACGATCGACGTCCGCAATACCTCGAGCAACGCGACCGAACGAGAATGCCCACTGCGATGCCACGCATAGAAGCCCAATGCTGCGGTGACCAAGATCGCCAACAGCGACAAAACCACGGAAACCGGCGTTCCTAAAAACGTCAGGTGCTGCGAAACACTCACGCCACACCACCCATTCCGCCGGGGGTCGACGCCGCAACTCGCTTCGGGATGCAAAGGACCGCTTCGAGCATCAAGGCGACCAACATCAAGATCAGGAATAGCCGCCACACTTCCTGGATCAGAGAAACATTGCTTCCGGCCTGATCATCGACACGATCGAAATCGAGATCGTTGAACAAAGCGTTGACGCGTTCGTCGGGCACGATCGAAGCGACGTCCTCTTCCTCCGATCGGTTTAACGCGAACCATTGGTCACCATCTTGATAAACCCCTGCAATCGAAGCGTAAGCGTTCGAAAGTGCGGCACTGTCTCCAGCGACTTGCGTCCAGTTTTGCGCATCCTGCGCCGGGATCGCGCCCGCAGTGAGTTGCCGCGTGTTTCCAAGCGTTTCAGCCCCGGATGCCACGGCGCGTTGAATCATCGCGTAAAGCACGACGCCCGAGGTCGCAAAGGTGGAATCGTTGGGTGACGCCGTCGTCGTGCAAAAAAAGACACCTCCATTGTCGGTAATCGCCCGCGCCAACAGCGGCGCACCACCGTCAAGCGTTGCCAGTGTTCGTCGATCACCCGTTAGACCGCAGTACCGCGAAACCTTGAGTTCGCCGACCGGCAGAGCGGCACCACTTCGCGTCTTGGTCAATAACCCCTGATCTCCGACCCAAGTGGCCACACGTGTGGTGGAGGGCTCGATCCAGTCAGCCCAACCGAGGCCTGCGAACGTCTCGGTTGTGGGCGACTCCGGAGGGAAAAACATGACCTGGCCTCCACGATCGACGTACGCCCTCAGGATATCGAATTCCGGATCGGAAGCCTTCGGGACCGCTGCCTGCCAGACGACCAACGAGATCTCGTCCAGAGCTTGGCCAAGAAACTGTCCCGGAGCAATCGTGTTGGAAGTGCAAGTGATCTCAGCGTCAGGCGAGATCGCGGCCGCAAACTCGAGTGGCTTGGAAGTCTCTTCGTCCTCGGTCACGATCAACGTGTTGCGTGCTACCTCGCGGTCGTAAACGAAATAGAATTCATTGTCATAAGGCGTGGCATCCGCTGGAATCGAAACGCGACCCCAACCACGTGTGGCAGCCCCATCCAATGGCACGGGATAATTGAGCAACTCCATCTCCGTTCCCGTCATCTCCAGATTGAGTTCGGATTGAGCGCCGTTGAGTTCCAGTCGAACCGGAATCGAAACCCGACCTTCGACCGGCGTTTCTTGTTCGATTCTCATCGAGAGCAACAACTGATCTTCATCGGCGCCCTCGACACGTCGTGCTTGCGTCACGCGTATCGATCGGTTGGCCGATTCCATCTCCGGATAGGCCAGCAGGTGAAAGCGAACCATCTGTGGCAACTCGGCCAACGACTCGCGAATCGCATCCCATCGACCGCTATCGTCTTTCCAGTCGTGACGACGCACATCACTGACGATCCAAACCTCGCAGCGACTCGGGCGATTGACGCGTATGTAGTTGTCCGCCGCTTCCAACATCGAAGGCAGATCTGCCGAGGCGCTGGCAGCCGAAGCTTCCGACATCTCACGAAGCTGCTGCGGCGATTCAAACTCTCGAGGCTCGAGCCCCACGCTATCGATCAATACGTAGCGACTCGACCCAAGCGTTTCGAACGACCGAATGAGCTGCGCGACACCCGAGTCAAGTTTCGTCACGCCACCAGGGCCCAACTCCGACATGCTGGGAGAGCGGTCGAGCAAGATGATGGTCGTGTCAACTTTGCCGCCACCGGCGACACCGAGCCATCCGCTGGAAAGTGGCCGGCTGATGGCAAAAATCAGTCCGGCAATGGCCAAGGTTCGGGCTGCCAAAATAAGCCACTGCCGAAGACGCGCGTAACCACGCGACATTCGATTGGCAGCGAGCAAGAATTGCATCGCGCCCCACTGTACGGTTTGGAAACGCCGTTGATTGATCAGATGGATGATGATCGGCAAGGCAATCACCGGCAAAGCCAACAACATGGCAGGCTGTAAGAAGCTCATCGAACCCCGCGCCCCTTGCTGCGGCTAGCCAGAAACTGGAACAGCACCTGCTCGTAATCCTCATCCAGTCCGGTCCGGTGATAGTCAATCCCCGATTCCATCACGATGCCGCGAATGTCCTTCAAGTATTTCGCCATCGCCTTTTGGTAACGGTCATAGATTTCGCTGGGATCTGCAAAGAGCGATGGACCACCCTCCATGTCAACGAACCGCGTGGGCCGCCGAAAATCGAATCCGATCTCCTGTGGATCAAGCAGGTGAAACACCGACACATCGTGCTTACGAAAACGCAAATGATCAAAGGCCTCTCTCAAATCCGCCGGCTCGACGAATAGATCCGACAGGATGACGACCAGTGCCCGCCCGCGTGTCGTTTCGGCGAACTCGTGCAATCGGGACACGAGCTGCGTATCGCCGATCGCCTTGGTGTGTTCCAAGACATCGTTGATACCGCGAAGATGCGATGGCGTTCGACGGGGCGGAATGGTGCGGACAATGTCATCGGCCATGCAAGTCAACCCAACCGCATCGCCCTGTTGAATTGCCAGGTAAGCCAACGACCCCGCAAGCCGACGAGCATATTCCAGCTTGGTCGCGTCACCCGACCCGAATCCCATCGATCCGCTTGTGTCGAGCACAAGACACATCCGCAAATTTGTGTCCGCTTCGAACTCCTTGACGTAGTATCGGTCGGTGCGCCCAAAGGCTCGCCAATCGAGCCGCCTCAGATCATCACCAGGTACATACCGACGATACTCGGCAAACTCGACGCTTGATCCTCGATGTGGGCTCGCATGCATCCCCGACACACTGCCGACCATCGGACGCCGCGCGAAAAGAGGCATCGCTGCTAAGCGAGCCAAGGCCTGTGGGTCCAGGAATTGCCGATTGCGGTTGTCGCCTAACAAGTTTGCCAGTCGCTGGGTTGTGGACGGGGTGGCCTCGGGCGAGCGTAACGCCGTAGCGTCCAGACCGTCGCGGCACGTGATGGAGGGCAAAGCCTTGCCGCTGACACCTCTCACTGATAACGACAGTATAAGCAACGCCCGACGCAAGTTCGCCTTGTGTCAGGCCAAATCAATTGGAATCCTGCTGACCGCCGATACGGATGGCAAAATTCGCCCTCGATGTTTCGTTTGCGGACGAAATCATTTTCTCATGGACCGGATGAGCAAAGAAAAACCGGCATTTGGGAAAACCCAAATGCCGGTTCACATGCTGTGGATCAGCCGAGATCACGCTGAGATTGCGAGCTGGAGTGCACGACTCGCAAACTCGATTCATGACTACGGATCAAACAACATTCGTTCTGTAGATCATCGCGAATCCCGTGAGGCAGACTACCACTGATCAGGGATGTTTTGATGGCTGCAGCCACCGCGACGGAATCGCCATGTCACACCAAAGCCAACCCAATAGCTCTGAATGTCTGCCACGGTTGTTCCGAATGCCTGCGATTCTTTGAATTGCCCGCCCGCGAACAGGTCGAGGTCGACGCCCGGCAGCATGTCAGCCACGCCGACACCTGCGGAAATGCGATTCTTGTTGATATTGGGAAACAAGGCACGGATGTAGTCGGCGCCGGCTTGGGGATCGACTCCGCCAATGGGGCCAACCGGATCGGTACGCGATACATTCTCTGCGTAGGTGTATCCGGCACGCAGTCGGATCCCACGATCCGTCGTGTATTGCACACCCGTTTGCACGGCGACCTGGTCTTCCCAAAGTGCTGAGAAAAAGTCGGTGTCGTCCCAACGAAAGTACAGAAGGTCAACACCTAGCAAGAGCTTGCCACAACACAAACTCTCATCGGCAATTCCCAGGCCGAAAGTCGTCGGCAACGAAATCTTCAAGTCCTGAAAGGGGCCAGCTCCGAATCGGATAAAGTCGTCGAAGGTGTGTTTCTCTTCGGAGAGCCAAAATCCACCAATGGTCGTCTCATCGCGGACGTCGTAAGTGAATCCCACATTGGCGCGCAGATTGTAATTTGGCGTCGCGGCCGATTGACCCGAGAAGACACCGTCCATCGTCGCCGTCGAAACGGCAAGGCCGACTCCGAGGGAAAGTCGGTCTGTGAGCTCGGCGCCCACGCCAGCCTGCGTGTGAAGCACAACCAATTCAGCCGATGTGCCGTTGCTTTCCGGCGTGGCTCGATAATTCACGCCCAATCCGGATGCAGTCACAAGTCCGACCCCAGCAGTCACCGGAAGGCCGAGCGCCGAGTAATCTTGCGTGGCGGCGATATTGCCGACGATAGAACCTGGACGTTGCGACTTCTGCTTGTATTCGCCGATCACGCCACCGATCGGTTGCTGATTGTCGATGTTGATCGTGGGCTCAACCCAAGCACCCGAAAAGCTGAATTTGGTGCCTTTGTGCTGAGTCAGCGTCGCGGTGTTCAACGCGAAGGACGTCGGCACGTCTTGAGGCCGAGCAATACCCGTGCCTCCCATGCCGCCCGAGGCCGGCATCAAGCTGCCCTTCAGTTCCACGCCAAACGCTTGGGCATGGCTTTGTCTTGCGGTCAGGGCGATCGCGAATAGCGCGATCAAGCCCAATAGTATTCTTCCCCTGGACATAGGGTGCACTCCTTTGCTGGTGATATTTGGCCTCCATCCATGGGGCCTCATGTGCAGTGATCGGCGAATCAGGACTGCTTCCAAAGACCGACTCCATCCTTCCCAGGACAATCAGATTGGTTGCTCGGAATAGGTCACATGACTCATCCGAGCATGATCACCCGCATAACCCGACAAATGACGCCTCATCACAATCAGACCTGCTTTCTCAGTCGTCTAGGTCGCGGCTGCTGCGGCACGCAAACAGACCACCGATGGCAGGACGCGTAACTTGGGGTAAAACTTCCGCGATTGACGGCGCGAAGCCGTTTGACGCTATGCATCGGCTCAACCCGCTCTAGGACTGCCCTCGTGAGATCTCCACTCCACGTCCCGTCACGGTATCGACTCTTTCTGCTCGCGATCGCATGGATCGCTGCCTGCCCGTTCGCCTCCAATTTGGCAGCTCAGGAGGATTCTTCCGAATCGCCTGCCAAGGCAACCACCGTCTCGGACCCAGAGATTCCGGTGGAACACCTCGAGCTATTGATCAAACCCTTAACGAAGGAAGAGCTGGTCGTTGAAGCAGATGCGTGGCGAGACCTGTTGAAGAATACCGTTCGAGAAATCGCACGCGTCAGAATCGGCGTCCAAACGCTAGAAGTGAAGCAGGACACCGCCCAGAAAGTCGCCGAGAAGGCCGAGGAAGTGAAGGAATCCGCGATTGCGGAGAACGGCGAGACGGAGGCCCCCGAAACCGACACGAGCGAACCAAAAGAAACTCCCGCACCGGAGGAGGATGCAACTCAAAACGAGACTTCGCAGTCGGAACAGGCAACCGAAACAGAGGATGCGAGTTCGGTCGCCGCGACAGAGACGCAGGCAGCAAAGGTCGAATCCGTCGCTATCAAGAAAGCCGAGGAGGCACAGAGCCAGCAGGAGAACATGGCCGAAAAACTTGCGGAGCTGACTCAGGAAAAGGCTGACATTGTTCAGCGATTGGAGGTCGTCCTCGACGACTATGCACTCAAAGGGGGCGACGTCGAATCCTACAAGCAGTACATCGCCGCACTGTCGGGCGTCGCGGTTGAAGTCACCGACGCTAGCAGCCTGTGGACCGTGATTGTGAGCTGGATGAAATCGGAACAGGGTGGCCAGCGATGGGCGTGGAACTTGTGCCGCTTCCTGTTGACGCTGCTGGCGTTCTACTTCGGAGCCAGTATCGTTTCCAATTTTGTCCGGCGAGCCGCGAGCCGCGTCCGTGGCACGTCGCAACTGCTGGTCGACTTCCTCGGGACCTTCGTAAAACAGGTTCTCATGGTTGTCGGTGTGATCGTCGCCATGGCAGCTCTTGAGATCGACATCACGCCTTTGCTGGCCGCCGTGGGAGCGGCCGGCTTTGTGGTCGGCTTTGCCCTGCAAGGGACGCTCAGCAACTTCGCCAGTGGACTTCTCATCCTCGCCTATCGCCCCTTCGATGTCGGTGACGTCATCGAGGCCGCCGGCGTGTCGGGCGTCGTCGCTTCAGTTTCGCTCTTCTCGACGCAGGTCCGAACCTTCGACAACAAGCTGATGATCGTTCCCAACAATGATATCTGGGGCGGTACGATTACGAATGCAACCGCTAGCGACACACGACGTGTCGACATGGTGTTTGGGATTGGCTACGACGATGACATCCGCCAAGCGAAAGATCTCCTCGAAAAGATCGTTCAGTCGCACGACAAGATTCTCGAAACGCCGGCGCCCGTCATCAAGCTGCACGAATTGGCAGATTCATCCGTCAACTTTGTCTGCCGACCGTGGACCAAGACGGAAGACTACTGGGGCGTCTACTGGGATCTCACGCAGACGGTCAAAGAGGAATTTGATCGCGCAGGGATTTCGATTCCCTACCCACAGCGTGACGTTCATGTTTATCAAGAAAGTGGTCAATCAGAGACCACCTAAACCTCAACGCCAGCGTCCCCAACGCGAGGTTCAGCAACGCCAGCGTCCCCAACGCAACTGCGAATCCTCGCAATGCCGACGATGGCCCATGCTGACGCCTTCACCAACGCCACATCGCACCATCAAAGTGCGCTGGCGTTTCAGCGGTTAATCGCCACTCTTCTCATCTCCGCTAGCGAGCACCTCGCCGGCAGAAATGACGACGGCATTTTTGAACCCATCCTTCCACTGGGCATCAAATTCGAATTCTCCGTCTGGCGTTCCAGCATCCAATAGCGCGCCGGGTTGTTCTTTCAACATCCCGTCCTGATCCAGAAACACGCGAAATGAATAGCGACCAGGCTGAAGGCGGAGGTCCGGATCCGATGAATCTTCATCGCGATCACCGAACAACGTGATCGGACCATTGATCATTCCGCGTGGGGTAACGATTGACTGCGTGAATCCAATCGGCGCCATCTTTGTGTCCGCATCGGCTGGATAGACAAAAATTTGCACGAGACCACCACGCGGCCAGGCCTCCGGCACATCCTTCAATCGAATCACTTTCTGCGTGGGCCACCAATTATCCAAAGGCAACTCGTCTACCGACGCGTAAGCATCGCCCCGCACTTTGGAAACGTCCTCAATCCAACCTAGAATCGCCTTGTAAGACATGTCATTCACATGCATCTTCAGTCCACCCATGTGCGACACGGGAAGTAATGCCGAGGGTGGTTCAAACGTTCCATCATCACGTTTTGGCGGCAACTTAGCTGTCGGCTTCAATAGCAGCAGGCTTTCGGATGGGCTTTCGAAATTTAAAAGTGGCAGCGACTTTTTCGTTGGCGAGTGCGAGCCGGCAAGCATGGACTTCATCGTTTGCAGCGGCGACTCTTTGAACAGATTCATTCGCGCGCCATATTTCGCGACCATCTCTTGCTGACGCTCCCTTGGCTTCACATGCTGAGGGTTCGTGGGGTCGATTTCGCCCGGCGTATGACATGGAAAGCAACGCATCCGCTGCGACCAGACATTGCGGATGAAGGAATCCAGCACTCGGTCCTTCCGCGCGTGTCGAATCACTTCGTTCGATCGCTTCGGCCTGGCGATGGCAGGTTGCCGATCAACTCGTTCATCCGTCAAACGCTCGTCCGCACATGAGGCCTTGATCCAGGCCGTGAATGCCTCCAACTCAGCCGCTCGCGCCTTCGCGTGAATCCGTTTTGACATGGCGTCCGGGTCGTCGTCGCCCATGCGAATCAATTTCAGAATCTTCGACGCGTCCGGATTCTGCATGTCGATCAACCCTTGATCAAGCAACGACAGAAACGTCTCCTCATGGGACGGCAGAATGTAGTCGCGTAAATCAACCGAGGCCAAATGGCACTGGATGCAACTGGACGGCTTGGGTGAGCGGAAGATCGGCATGATTCGCTGCTCGAACACGGCGAGCGCGGGCTGATCGTCGCCGGCCTCCGGAACGGATTTCTCCTCGGCAATCAGGCGATTCGCGAGTGCGAACAGGATCGACAATGCGAAAAGACGAAGAATCATGGAACAACCTCGGAGCTGCCGGATCAATCAGACACCCGGTAGCATACCTGAGCCTCGATCAAGCGTGTCTCGGCAAACATTGCGTCACCCAAAGACGGTGACCAATGACCGTAGCACCAAAGAGCCGGTTCAAACGAACTCGAGCCTTCGCCGAGATCCCAGTCGAGGCCTGATTGAGTCGAGGGCCTGATTGAGTCGAGGGCCTGATTAAGCTGACGTCCCGATCACGCCGAGGTCCTGATGAAATCGAACCGTGCCCGGCCTTCCCGCTCACATCGACCTGATCATGCAGCGCGGTTCTCTCGCGGCGACGAACCGGTGTCCTCTCGTAAAGCCGCAATCTCTTGCTGCAGAGACTCCCTTTCCTTGGCCAAAAAGCCAATTCTTTGCGACCTGGCGACGCTTAGACGCTTCGATTCTCGCTCCGCGACACTGCGATGCTTGACCTGATGCTCAACCGCCAGCGTCAACTGTTCGATGCGAGCGTTCGCGTTGGCAAGCGCGTCCGTACTGCAACTCATCGAGTCTTCATGCTCGTTGCGTTGACGTTCGATTGAAGCAATCGCGTCGTTCAACTTTTCCGCGACTCGCTCTGATTCGGACAAGGCTGCGGTCAACTCGCATTGTTGCGTATGGAGGACAGCATTCAGATGAGCCACTTGCTCCTCGTAGTCTGCACGCGTCTTGGCAGCGGCGTCACGCACCTCTTGAAGCTCCGACGAAAGATGATCGCAAGTAGAAGACAACTCTTCGATGCGCTTCTGTGCTTCTCGACTTTCAAGGAGGCTAGCCTGCTTCTGTGACTCCAATGCATCCGTCAGTGACTGGACTCGTTCGTCGATGTCCGTTGAGTCTTCGCTGCCGGTCCGATTCAACTGCTCGTTAGCGACGGACAGTTTGTCAACGGATAGTGTCAGCTCGCGGTTGCGTTCGGCCAGGGATCGGTTCTGCTTGGCTTGCGACTCCTGTTCGGATTGAACCCGACTGTGTTCTCCCAGCAAAGCACGGTGCCTCAGCGTCAGGTCGTCGAGCCCCTGGCGCAATTGGTTGGCAGTCGTCGCACTTCTCTTGTGTTCGCCATGAAGCTCTTCCACCAATTCGGTGAGGCGTGACACGTTTGCCCGAAGCTCCAGGATCGTTTCGCTTTGGGACGTCGCCGTTGTTTGAAGGCCGTCGATGGTCGCCTGAAGCTTGTCCGCACGCAACCGCTGGTGTTTCGCTTCCATCGCGTTGTGATGGGACTGTTCGTCTGCCTGTTCGATCTGGGCATACAACTGAGAAACGCATCGCGAGTGCTCGCCCCGCATCTGCTCAATCAGCTTTCCGGATAGATGCAACTCGTTCATTGCACAGTCGAGTTCCAGCACGACTTCGTCAAGCTTCGCCTGCAACTCGGCAACGGTTTCGGAATGCTGTTGCTTCAACGCGGAGATCGCCTCGACTGGCTGCGACGCTTTCGATTTTGCCGCGTGGGCCAATTTGTTTTGAAGCACCGCGATCTGGGCCGCTTGGCCGAGCAATTGTCGGTTGGCGTCATGGAGTTCTTCGGTGGTTCGCGCATGCTGTTCCGAGGATTCGACCTGCTTGCCCGCAAGCTCACGCTGGTTACGGAGTGCCTCGGTCGCCAACTTCTCTTCGAGCGAGACGATGCGAGCGTGACTCTGCTCGGCCTGCGATTCCAATTCAGCGAGCTGATGAAGATGTCGCTCCTCTTCGGAAGCGACCTCGCATTGCCAAACTTCGAATTCCTGCTCACGTTCGGTCAATTTCGTTTGTTCGCTGACAAGTTCCCGTGTCAGCTTCGTGCACTCTTCCACCGTTTCGCGGACCCAACGTTCACGCGACTCCAATTTCGTGGTGGCTTCGGCGATCTCGCGCTCAATGCATACGGCGCGGCTCTGAGTCTCCTGGAGCTTCGCGTCGGCTGTTCGCTTCAGAACTTCGTTCTGCGCGTCTTTTTCGTTTTGCTCCGCCCTCTGCTCTTTGACCTTTGCTTCGAGGGATCGGATGTCGTCGCGCAACACCTTCGTTTCGCCCTCGCCGTTGACGCCCGATTCCTGAAGCATCAGATTTGCGGCTGCCTGCGCGTCGGAGATGGGAAGCCGGAGACGCTTTTTGTTCGGCGGCGTTGCGGAACTCTGCATTCCCTGGCGATAGCGAATCACCTGGTCCTCAGACTTGCCGTTCTCGGGAAGGGGTCGGCTTTCATCTATCCACCACATCACGCGACCTTCGCTGTTGGGGTACCCGTCGTCTACAGACGCGTTCGAGCAATGCGTCTCCTAGGAATCATCGACGACTTGAGCCGATTTCTTGAGATTTTCCCGTTCAGACCTGCGAGAGGCCGGTTAGGACGGTGCTGCGAATTGTGTCGTCTCGGTTACAATTTTGGGTGACGTCATGGGAATTACGCCCCTCAAGTCGACCGGACCCTGAAATATCGATGGCGAACCTCGTTCAAGTCACTTGTCCCCACTGCGCCGCGCGACTGAACGTTCCGCAGCCTGACGGAACGAGCGCATCGGCACGCTGCGGCAGTTGCCAACAGATCTTCACCTTCCGAGTGGCTGCCAAAAGCCAGCCGACTTCACAGCCTCAGCAGTCTGCTCAACCAACTCAGCCTGGAACTCCGCAGGCGAGATCACCGCATCAGGGAGCCCCTCAGCATGGCGGCGTCGCCGATCTCGGGAATTTGTCGCTTCCAGCTCAACCGACGTCGCAGGGCGGATTCCCGCCAGGAAGACATCAGCCCGCGAGCGCCAGGACTGCGGGTCACAATCACGCCCGACACCGTGCCAAACGAAAGAGTGGTTCGGGAGGCAGCAAGACGCTTTTGACTGTCGTCGCGGTCCTCGGTTCGTTGCTGCTCATCGCCTCCATTGGTGGCTTCGCCCTGTGGTTTGTCTTTTCGAAAACCTCGATCGTCCCGCCATCCATGGTGCCCGATTCGATCGCCACCGCTTTCGACTCGGCAAATTCGATCGTCAGCACCGCCAACGAGAACGACCTGAAGTTGAAACGCTTGGTCGACGCACTCCCCAGCGATAGCGTTCCGCAAGCGAAGATCGACGAGATAACGGAAGTATCTGAAGACTCACGACGTCTGCTATTCCGTGCGGTCAATGTCGACCTATTGAGCCCCTCGGAGGCGAACACGCTCACGCAGCTCGACTCGGAGGGCAATGTGACAGGTCCGCTCAGCCAGGAGGAAACCGATGGCATGCGAGACCACCTCATGGAGTTACCCAAGGATCGTCGGACGACGCTTTTGAATTTGGTTTCGGGCGGACTGAAGAGCAACGAGTTCGTTCGCGAGTACCTGCGTTACGGGCATCTCGAATTCCCCGCCACGAGCATTCCTGGCGAACAAGTCAACGCAAGACGCATCGAACTACTGCGCGAACTGAATCGACTTGGATCGCAGGTAATTCTGAACGCAGAGCCCGAACGCGGGAAACAGGCGAAGACACGCGAAGCGAGCAAGGCGTATTTGAACGCACTTTATGGTCCCATCGAGGATGACGTCGCGAACTTGGCTGAACAGATGCATGCGTTGGCGAAAGCGCGTTACGAGCTTCCCGATTCGGATGTCGGCGACGCGGACTACCTCGATGAAGAGCTCTACTACACTCAACAGATTCAAGGTCGAGTCTTCATCGCCAACCTGGCGCTCGTTCAATATGGCGCCTCCATTGTCGAGCCAATGGGCGACTTCCTACGCGCCTCTCAGGACGTTGATACTGCCCGTGTCGGTGGCAAGCCAAGTCGGATCGCGAAGGCGGACGAAGCTAAAGCCAAGGAAGAGCAAGCCGAGCAGCAACGGGAAGAGGAACGTCAAGCCAAAATCGCGGACGCCAAACGCGCGAGAGAGCAGGCGGCCAAGAAGGAAGCCGACTCTCAGAAGGCAACAGAAGCCGCGATGGCCGGAGGCTCAAACACGCCCAAAGACGGCTCGGTCGCTAACAACGGGAATGGTCGCGCGGGATCACCGTCCGGACCTGGAGAGGCCTTTCGGGGTGGACGAAGCGGACCTCCCTTTGGCTCAGGCTTTGGTGGTCGCGGCGGTTTCGCGGGTCGAGGTGCAAATCCAGGCGCAATGGGAGGTCAGTCCGGTCCCAGAGGGGCGTCTGGCGGTCAAGGTCCATCAGGGATGGGAAACGCCAGAGATGACGCAGCGAATCGCTCCCGTCGTGGCGGTCCACCACCCGGCGGATCGTTTGAGACCGGGACAACCATCAAGATGTCGGGCGCTGAGAACTTTGACACGCGGAATCATTCGCAGCGGTTCAGCAAAGAACTCGGCGGATCAGCTTCGGTGCAAATTCGAAATGGCGAAATGGTGATGCGACTGCAATACAAAGGTCCGCTCGATGCGGTGGTGAAACTGGTCGACTTTGGCAAGGTCACCAAGGTGGATGAAGCGACCCGAACGATCACCGTCATTAGCAAATAGCAACCGCTTTAAGATCACGCGTGTTGCGAGATGGAGCCATGACCTGGCCGCAATCGCGTCACCGGATCATGGACAGCGCAGCCCAACTGTTCCTGAGTGCTGCCAACCGTTCCTGAATGCTGCCAACCGGTTCATTTCGCTGGCTCGCGTCGGAGTTCAGCTTGCTTGGCGAGTTGCTGCTGCGTCTCGGCTCGAATTTGATCGAGTGCTTGGGCGTAGGCGGGATCCTTGGCAACGTTCTTGCGTTGGTTCGGATCGGCGATGCGATCGTGCAAGAACTCAAAAGGCGGATCTTGCTCGAAGTACTTCGCGTAGGTGAATTGCGGTGTTCGCATCCCCTCCCACTTTGGAATGGAGGCATTGTTCATCAGATGTTCGCAAGTGAAGGAGTCGCGTGTGCCTTTCGCATCACGACGACTCGCTAGGTCCCTCAGCGAGCTTCCCTGGTAATGCTCTGGAATCTCAATGCCGGCGTAATCCAGCAGTGTCGGCGCGATGTCCAAGTTGAGCGAGATCGCATCCGCAAGACGTTGCTCGTTGACGTGGGGATTGCGAGAGTCGAAGACGATTAGCGGGACACGCAATGATTCCTCGAAGTGTGACCACTTCCCGGCGAGTCCTCGATCTCCCTTGTAGTAACCGTTGTCGCCCATGAAAATCACGACGGTATTGTCACCGCGTCCGGCCGCCTCCACTGCTTCCATGACCCTGCCGATGTTGCGATCCAACCCGGTGATCATGCGATAGTAGTTCCTCACGTTCTTCTCGTATTTAGCCGGCGTGTCCCAACGCCAAAACCAACGATCGCGGTTCATCGACCGTTGCAAGAACTCGGGCAGATCATTGAAGGTGTCGACCAAACGCGGCTGGTCGACGGTCATGTCTCGATAGAGCTCGCGTTCGGTAGCTGGCGGCGGATAGTGATCAGCCTTGTCACGATCCTCGGCGTGAGCGGCGTTGAAACTGACCGACAGACAAAGCGGCTCGTTTTCCGGTGTGCTGTGGATGAATTCGATGGCTTCGTCACCAATCAAATCGGAAACATGTCTGGATCGACCCTCGATCGATTTCACGTAGGGACTTCGGTTGAGCGGGCGGTACCAGTCGAACATCTCCACCCCCGGCTTCCCATCAATTTTCACACCAAACTTGCCGACAAATCCGGTGCGATACCCGTTCGCTTTCAAACGTGCCGGATACGAGTCGTCGACCCAGTCGCGATGAATCGGGGGGGTCCCGAAGGTGAATCCGTGGGACCGTTCGGTGAGCCCCGTGAATAGAGTCGCGCGGCTGGCGGCACAGATCGATGTGGTCACAAAACCGTTGGTAAATCGAACACCGTCTGCAGCCAATCGGTCGAGCGTCGGTGTTTGCACGACAGGGTGTCCAGCACAGCCCAAAAAATCAGCCCGATGATCATCCGAAAGAACGAAGATCAGGTTGGGTGGACCGTTTTCCGCAAAAGTATCAGTACACATCGCAAGGACTGCGAAGGCGGCAACAAGGTGGGGTGCTCGGACGTTCAGCATCGAATCTTCAATTGTGAAAATTTTTGGGCGGGCTCATGAAGGGGGCAACGCGTAATAGTAACAGTAGAGGCGTCCAACTTTGGGATCCACTCCCTTCGAAGGCACCCTCCTCCACAATGCTTTCAATGCAGCCTCGGCTGGCCTAGGATTGTGGTTCCCAGGAATTTCCTTTTTCCCACTATGAGGGAACTGAATGAGCGCCGCGACGATACCAACGAAGCCGGTGACCACGGAGTCAACACAAACGGAAGCAGCCGAGGTGAAAACACCAACGCTGGAGACGATTGTGCAAGCAATTTGCTTGGACGCCAGGCAAGATGCTTTGAAGTACATCTTGCGTAGCGATACCGGTCACGACGGAGAATAGCGACCCTCGTCGCTAACTCTTATCTCCAGGTTCGATCATCGACGCGGCCCCAGCGGCCGCGTTTTTTTGTGCAATTCTCTGCCCTCTTTGTTAGCCCGCAGCCACCCCCACCACGGTCAGTGGCCACCTCCCATGGTTAGTGGCCACCCTCCCAGCGATAGGGGCCACCCTTCCTGCAGCCTGAAGGCGATCAGCGGACAAAACTGTCGGCAGCCGTCAGTCCGGCACTGCGATCCAGCTCGGCGCGAAGGCTGCGGTCGCGTTGCCATCGCAGACTCTGACACCACGGTGGCCTGAGCAAACTCAATGAGCTCAGTCGCCAAGAAAAGCTAGCAAAGGTGATCGATTGAAATCACGATTCCTGAATTCGATCTCGCTCGTTCCATCGCACAAGTTCGTCATAGGTCACTCCGCTGCCCCCGAATAGATCGAGCGCGCTGCCGACGGTGACATCAACCTTTCCGTCACTCGCCGACGCCACGGCTTGGACGTCTGCAAACGACCCCACGCCACCGGCATAAGTCATCGGCAAGCCGGCCCAACGTCCAAGGAATTCAACAAGATCGGAATCGATACCTTGGCATAGACCCTCGACGTCAGCGGCGTGGATCAAGAATTCACTTGAATACTGCGCCAGGTGATCGAGTGTGCTGAACTTGATCTCGACGTTGGTAATCGTCTGCCATCGGTTCATGGCAATCCGCCAACAAGGCTTCGATCCAGATGTTTTCAACCGACGGCAACTCAGGTCGAGCACGATACGATTCCGTCCGACGGCGGAGACGAGTTTCTCCAGCCTCTCCTGGATCAACTCACCTGATTCGTTGAATAGCCAAGAAGTCACGATGACATGACTCGCTCCGGCATCGAGCCAATCTCTGGCATTCTCCGCGTGGATGCCCCCACCGATTTGCAAACCTCCGGGATAGGCGGCCAAAGACTCACGTGCTGCCTCCTCGTTGCCCGGCCCGAGCTTGATCACGTGCCCCCCGGTCAAGTCGTCGCCGGCATATTTTCGCGCGAACCACCCGGCGGACTGCTGCGCCACAAAATTCTCGATCGGCGCATCTTCCGCGTCTGTCAGCGTGCCACCAACGATCTGCTTGACCTGACCATGATGCAGGTCGATGCAGGGGCGAAACTTGGTCATGCTTGGTATTCAGCGGTGAAAGGTCAAGATTCAGTCAGGAAAGGTCGCGAGGGAGCGTGCGGCAAACTTCCCGGTGGGTCGGAATGTCAGGGGCCGGAATGCAGAGGCCGGAATGTCAGG
>JBPCVD010000417.1:0-3157 GCA_051010815.1 Rubripirellula sp. | reverse complement strand
GGTGATATCTGTGCAAGTTGATCGGGGTCTGCGACACGCTAGGTCTTTGCGGGGGACTCTTCGGCCAACTGATGTGCGACATTCAGCTGTCGAAACGCGGAGTCAACCAACGCTAGAGTAAGGAGAGGGGAACGCGAAAATGTGGACTGCCGCGACGACCGACGCCGAACAGCAATGCATCACGCAAACGCTTCAAAAGGCAGGAAGTTCCATCATAACCGACATCGACGAAACGTGTTCACCGGGGACCTGATCCCACCGCTCACTCTCTGACTTCACGCGGAGATGAACATTTGGACCGATGGAGTGTGCACTGGACGCCATGTGAGTTTTCCTTCCAGAGCTTGAGCGGACCAGGCTTGCACGCTTCGGGCCTCACTTTTCCCTCCGAAAACGTTCGATCTCTGGCGAAAGAAAAAATCAGAAGATCGTTGTCCCCTACGCTAGAAGCCGCTCGTCATCATTTCGTACGTTCGATTCGAGGCAGCCGCAATGAGTGTTTCGGCTGACGACCCACAAAATCAGAAAGGACCATGTGATGGCCAAGTTTATGTTTTTGCAGCGTGGTGGTGATTGCGAGACACCCGCCGAAATGACACCAGAGCAAATGGAGGCGGGTATGAAGGCCTGGATGGACTGGGTCAAGGAGGGCACGGATGCGGGCTGGCTGCTTGATCCGGGTGGGCCGCTTGGAAACACCGGCGCCGTCGTTCAGCCCGATTTGTCAGTCATTGACGGCCCCTTCGCCGAATCGAAAGAGCTCGTGGGTGGCTACACCATCGTCGACGCCGAAGATTTGTCTGCGGCCTGCGAGTTGGCAAGGCAAACGATGAAGTTGGCAGGGGGTGGCAAAATCGAAGTTCGCGAATTCGCGTACGTGGGCCAGTGATCGCGTGCGGTTTTTTGTTGCTTTCGACGGACCTTGTTTAAAGTCCGCAAACGCTGCCGATGGGTTACCCGCGAGCAGCGTGTCACCCTAATTTGGAGTTATACGATGGCTAAGTTCATGTTTGTTTATCGTGGTGGTCACGAGGGGATGGAGGATGCGTCACCGGAACAAATGCAGCAAGTGATGCAGTGGTGGATGGACTGGATCCAAGAGGGTACGGCCGCCGGTTGGATGCTCGACGGCGGCGACGGATTGAAACCGGGAGGTGCGGTCGTCAATGCAGACCTCTCCATTACCGATGGCCCTTTTGCGGAGTCGAAAGAGCTCGTTGGCGGATATTCGATGGTCGAGGCGCCCGATCTTGCCGCCGCTATCGAATTGGCCAAGGGTTCGCCGATGCCAAAATCCGGGGGCACGGTGGAAGTGCGGGAATTGCCTCAAGCGGGGATGCAAAGCTGATGGATCCTTCGGCCAATCAACTGGTCGAGCATTTCTTCCGACACGAGTCAGCCAACCTTATCGCGGTGCTGACTCGTGCGTTCGGGATTCGACGCATGGATCTTGTGGAGGATATGGTGCAGTCGGCGATGCTGGAGGCGGTGCACGCCTGGAAGCAGCGTGGCGTTCCTGAGAATCCGGCGGGATGGATTCACCAAGTCGCGAAGAACCGGATTCTCGATGCGCTCCGTCGTGAGAAGACGCATGAGAAAGCCGTCGCGTTCTCGGGACAGTCGCTGCGCGATCAGGTTTCGATTGTGGATGAATGGTTGGAAGAACCGCGTCTTCAGGACAGCTTGCTGCGCATGATGTTCGTCTGCTGTCATCCATCACTGGAACGGAAGACGCAGATCGCTCTGACGCTGAAGACGTTGTGTGGATTCGGAGTTTCTGAAATCGCACGCGGCTTATTGTTGCCGAAGGAAACCGTCAAAAAGCGTATTCAGCGTGCCAAGCAAACTTTGGCGACCGCAAATGTGGCGATGGATTTGCCTGGGGAACAGGACTTGGCCGAACGCTTGGATGTGGTGCACGACGTCCTGTATTTGATGTTCAACGAAGGCTATAGCACTTCCCATGGGACAACGCCTATTCGCGACGACATTTGCGAGGAGTCTGCGCGATTGTGTCATTTGCTTTGCCAGGGCCCATGTGCATCTCCATCGACCAAGGCATTGCTGGCTCTGCTGTTGTTTCACGGCGCTCGGCTCGAGGCCAGGACGGATGATGAGGGCGCGGTCGTACTGTTGGAAGATCAGAATCGCGAACGGTGGGACCATCAGTTAATCGCGGTAGCGAAAGGTTGGCTCGCGCAGTCGCGTGAAGAGCTGCCAACGACGTTCCACTTTGAGGCCGCCATCGCAATGCAGCATTGTGTGGCGACGAGTGTCGCCACGACCGATTGGGGGACGATCGCACGACTGTACGAGAGGCTGCTGCTGATTCGTGACTCGCCGATCTATCGACTCAATCAGGCGATCGCGATTGGGCAAGCAGGTCAGACACGGGATGCGATGTCTCGATTGGAAGACTTGCGTTCACACCAAGACATGGGTCACTACTTGTTGCTGGATTGTGCCGTTGCCCGGTTGCACGAGTTAGACCGGGATACCGATCGGGCTGTGGACGCCTATCTGGTGGCGTTGTCAAAAGCCACGGCGACGCACGAGAGGCAATTGTTGGAGTCGAAGCTTCGTCGCTTGGCCAACTAATGCAGGATCGTGCTTCGCGAAAGAGGCTGTTCGCGTTCGTTGAACCACAGCATGCTGCCAGTGATTTAGATCCGGGTTTGAAGGGTTTCCCTCGCGATGGCTCGGCTAGCCTTGGCGATTTCGGTATGCCGTCGGTGAAAGATTTGTGATCCGACGAAAACTACGGCTGAAATGGGCATGATCATAGAATCCGCAGGATTGTGCGATTTCGGTGATGCTGCGATCAGTCTCCCGCAACAAACGCGCAGCTTGTTCCACACGGACACGGATCAAGTATTGACGCGGCGAGGAGCCAAAGGCGAGTCGAAAACGACGTTCGAAATGGCTGACGGAAAGTCCGGCCATTTGTGCGAGTTGTTCGGTTCCGACATTTTCGGCGAAGTGGTTGTGAAGGTACTCAATCACTTCCGATAACGCGTTGGCCGTTCCTGATTGCATGCGTTCGATTTGTCGCGAGAAACCGGCGACGCCAATCACGCGGCCCCGTTTGTCTCGCAAAGGAATTTTGCTGGTCGTCACCAGCCTCGGCGATCCCTCCCCTTCGGGCGCGCTTTCGATT
>JBPCVD010000416.1:0-9553 GCA_051010815.1 Rubripirellula sp. | reverse complement strand
CGCAGCCAGGGCTGAACAGATCGGACGACTCGAAAACATCCTCAACGAGATGGATGACGTGGACCGCGAAGTCATTGCCCTGAGGCACTTCGAGGAACTCTCCAACGCAGAAACCGCCGAAGTCCTGCAGATTGAAACGTCAGCCGCCAGCAAACGCTACCTTCGCGCAATGACGCGGCTATCTCAATTGATGGAAAAGCATCAAGAGACGATCCAACCTTCGTCGCCACGTTCAATAGCGTGCGACGGCACGGAAGAACAAAACTCAGCAGTCCCGGAGCCACGCCGACCAGACGATTTCCGCAGGGGCAACTCATGAAGCCCTCCGATGACAACCCACGCGATCGACCCGCAACGAAAAATCGTCAGGACGACAGCCAAATCGACATCGACATGATTGCGGAAATGTTTTCGCAAGCAATGCGCGAGGGTCAACAACCAAGCATCGAAGATTACCTCGAGCGTTATCCGCAACACTCCGAAACGTTGAAGAGTTTACTTGGATCGATTGAGATGATCGAGGGACTGAAGAAGAGCACTTCCGACGATCGTGAGACTCTGCAGTCACAGTCGAAGATCGAGCAACTCGATGATTACAAAATCGTTCGCGAGATTGGTCGCGGGGGAATGGGTGTCGTCTTTGAAGCCATTCACGAGTCTCTAGGACGGCGCGTTGCCGTCAAAGTCTTGGCTTCAGGTCTACTCGGATCGCCGAAACACTTGGCACGCTTCCGACGCGAAGCGCAAGCCGCCGCGAAGCTACGACACCCCAACATCGTTCCCGTATTCGGTGTTGGCAGCAGTCATGCACATCACTATTACGTGATGGATTTCATTGATGGCGTGAGTCTGCATCAGTGGCTCGACTCTCTTGCGGACCGTCGATTGCAAGAGGCACCGACTTTTGATGAGTCAGCGGAGGACACGACCAGTGGCATTCAGCTGTACCACTCGAATGCCGAAGTCGAGAGGTTCAAGGAACACAATCGGCTTCCGCAGACCTATGGCACACCTGACTATTACCGCTGGGTTGCAAATCTTGGAGCCACCACCGCCTCCGCTCTTCAATACGCTCATACGCAAGGAGTCCTTCACCGCGACATCAAGCCGGCGAATCTCCTCATTGACGGTGATGGTGACGTATGGGTAGCCGATTTTGGACTCGCGAAGCTTGCCGAGCAGCAGTCTGTCACGATGACCGGCGACATCGTCGGCACGCCGCAGTACATGCCTCCAGAGTCATTCGAAGGAACGTATGACGCCAAGAGTGAAGTCTACGCGCTGGGGCTGACGCTCTACGAATTGTTGACCATGCGACCGGCGATAGAGGGAAATGGAACGCCAGATATCATTCGAAAAGCGAGCCAAGGGGTTTCCGTCTCACCACGGAAATCTCAGCCTGATATCCCACACGACCTTGAAACGATTGTGCTCAAGGCGCTCGCTCTCGATCCCCGATCTCGTTACGTCAGCGCGGGCGAAATACGAGATGACCTCCAGCGGTTCCTGTCTGATCGACCCATTTCCGCCCGTCGCAGTAGTTCCTTCGAACGCCTGATTAGATGGAGTCGACGCGAGCCTACCGTGGCAATACTCACCATTGCCACCTTCCTGCTTTTGTTTGCCCTTGCAGCAGTGTCAGCCGTAGGTTTCTTCCGCACGACGAACGCCTTAGCCCAAGCCAATGCAGCCAATCAAGTTGCGAGTGACTCTTTGAAAGAGCGCACTGCGGCCCTGGAGGTCGCGGACGAAGAGAAGGTCCGTGCCGAGCGCAACCTTCAGGTCGCGGTCGCCGCATTCGATGAAGTCATGGAAAATATTTCTCAGCGCGGCATTGAAGTGGGCGCAGAGTTCCTAGGCGAGGTCACCGACACAACCTCGCCCAACGTCAACCCTGCAGATGCCGAACTCCTGAACTCACTGCTCGGCTTCTTTGATGACCTCGCTTCGAACAATAGCGACGACCTTTTAGAGCAGTCAGCGGTTGCCGCTCGGCGTGCCGGTGACATCATGCTCCGATTGGGCCGATTGGAAGATGCCGAAGACTCGTTTCGCGAAGCCCTCGACCGAACGCAAAAACTGTCGCGCCGGGAACCGGAAGATGTTCGGCATGTGATCGCGCAAGCAGAAATCATGAACGAACTCGCGGTGACTGCTGGCCTACGAGGACGACTTGGCGTCTCTGACTCCTCATACGATCAAGCGAAGGCCTTGATGGAAAAAACCCCGGCGGCGATGGCGACCGCCGCCGGAAAGTTCACCTACGCGCGGGCGTACCGACTTTACGGATCGCACGCAACTCGGACTGGCTTGGATGATCTGATTCAGTCCAAACCGATGGGCATGCGACCAGCCCGACGACCGCTGCCGGCTCTACTTCGCCTTCGCACGAACGATGCGCTCGCTGCGTTGGACAGATCGATTGATGTCCTCAACGAATTGCTGACGCAGTACCCCGAGAACAAACAGTATCAAGCCGAATTGGCGCGGTCGTACCGGGATAAAGCGACGGTCGCCTCCAAACTGCGAATGAGGTCGGATGCGGAGACGTCCGTTCGAAGATCAATTGAACTGTTTGATGAATTGTTACTTGCCAATCCCACCTTGGACGCCATTCGCTATGAACTCGCGTTGACGCTTTCCAGTTCCGAGGCATTGAGCTTCAATCAGATGCTGAGGGCGAACCGAGCGAATGAATTGAGCAGTGAGCTATTGAAAGAGTCACCCGATCTACCCCGCTACCGGGCTCTTCGAGCGCATACGTTGGAGGCTTTAGCCGCGCAGCAACAACGCGGAGATCGCATGGAATCCGCCGAAAGAAACCTCGGCGAAGCGTTAAGCATTTACAATAAGCTAGTGCTCGAATCGCCTGAACTCGTGGTCTATCAGCGGCGTCGCAGTCAAGTCTTGGAGTCGATGGCCGAACTTAAAATCCGCCAAGGGGAGGACGAGGAAGCGATCGAATACCTTGAGCGTGCCGTCCGCCGCCTGTCACCATCGTTACGACGAAAGAACGTATCACCGTTAGTTCGGTTGCAGATCCAACGGCTGAACCAAAAGCTTCTTCGAATTCGCGATGATCAATGACCATCGGCATCGCATGGCCATGACGAATGAGACCGTCCCACATCCACGTGACGTGATATTAGAATATTGAGTCGTGCCTGCCCTTCCCTATTCTCTCACCGCGTTTTCCTACCTGCGTCATGAAGTCTCTCGCCTGGTTCCGTCACATCACTGTGTCCTTCTTGTTGGCGATGGTGTTCGTCGTCTGTCTTCGAGCTGACGATTCGCTCGCACCGGTTCCTTTGATCTTCGACACTGACATCGGCAATGACGTTGATGACGTGCTCGCACTTGGCATGATTCACGCCTTGGAGAGCCGCGGAGAGTGCAAACTGCTTGCGGTCACAATCACAAAAGACAATCCGTTGGCGGCGGCATTTACTGATGCAGTGAATACGTTCTACATGCGCGGAGAAGTTCCCATCGGTGTTTGTCAGAGTGGCGTCACACCTGCAGACGGAAAGTTCAATCCACTATCGCAAATCAAGGATCACGGACGATCGCGATACCCCCATGACCTCATGTCGGGAAAATCGGCGCCACGCGCAGTCTCCGTCCTGCGCCGCGCATTGGCGAACGCGGAGGATCGTTCCGTCGCTATCGTACAGGTCGGGTTCTCGACGAATCTGGCGAACTTGCTGGATTCCAAGCCAGACGATATCAGCCCACTGTCCGGTGAGGCGTTGGTCAAACAAAAGGTCAAATTACTTTCCATCATGGCAGGAGCGTTCACACAGATCACCGGAGGAGACGGAAAGCCGTACGATCACAAGGAGTACAACATCGTCAAAGACATTCCTTCGGCGCAGGCGATTGCGACTCGATGGCCTTCCGATATCGTGTGGAGTGGTTTCGAGATCGGGATCTCCGTCCCCTACCCTCACGAGAGCATCGAACGCGACTATCGCTACGAGGAGCACCACCCACTTCGTGACGCCTACATCGCCTACAATCCACCGCCGCATGACCGTCCTACCTGGGACCTGACTAGCGTCTTGTTTGCAGTTCGTCCCGATCGGGGATACTTCGGATTATCGCCTACCGGGACCGTCACTGTAGCCGATGATGGGCTCACCCATCTCACCCCAAGCGACGACGGCGGACATCGTTACCTGACATTAACTGACCGGCAAATTGCTCAAGTCACAGCCACTCTCGTCACTCTCTCAAGCGAACCACCAACTGTATCTCAGTGAGCCTCCATCAGTGAATCTTCCTCGCTATCTTCTGTCACCAGTCGTGCTGCTGGTCCTGGCGGTCGTCGTTTCACCCACCGCTATCGCCGACGATGGAACGGATACCCGTCGCCCCAACATCGTTTTGATCTTTATCGATGACATGGGCTGGACCGACACGGGTGTCACAGGCTCGGACCTCTACGAGACACCCAACATCGATGCATTTGCAGCGAGTGCGATGACGTTCACAAATGCGTACGCTTCGGCTGGCAACTGCGAACCGAGCCGAGCCTGCCTGATGAGCGGGCAATACACGCCCCGCCATCATATGTACGCGGTCAGCAGTACGAACCGTGGACCCAAGCAAAAGATGCGAGTGGTTCCAATTCCAAATGTCAATTCGCTCCCCTACGAGAACTTCACCGTTGCCGACGCCATGCGTGATGCAGGATACGCGACCGGTATGTTTGGCAAATGGCATTTGGGAAAGGCATCGCCACACTTACCATCGGATCAGGGATTTGCAGTCGATGACATGATGAACCCACCCAAGGCGAGTGAGTTCGCAACGACCGGAGATCCCAAGAACATCTTTCGAATCACTTCAGGCGCCTGTCGTTTCATGGAAGCGCACCGTGATGAGCCGTTCTTCCTCTACATCGCGCATCACGCGACTCACATGAGCATCCAAGCGAAACCGGAAACCCATCAGCACTTCGATTCGAAAGGCCCCGGACAGCAGCATCAGAACACGAAGTTTGCCGCCATGAACTCCGACATGGACACTGGCGTCGGACAGGTGCTTGATAAGATCAAGTCTCTTGGACTCGAGGATAACACCGTCGTTGTGTTTACTGCAGACAATGGTGGCCTACCGCAGTCGCCGCAAACGCCGCTGCGTGGCTTCAAAGGCATGTACTACGAAGGTGGAGTACGGGTTCCAATGTTTGTTCGATGGCCGAACAAAGTTACCGCTGGAAGTGTCTCTGACGCACCGGTGATAAACGTTGATCTCTATCCAACTTTTTTGCAGCTTGCGGAATCCGAGTGCCGCAGCGACAAGACATTAGACGGCGAATCACTCGTGCCTCTAATGAAGGGCGAGGCCCCTCTCAAAAGAGAATCGATTTTCTGGCACTTTCCCGGCTATCTCGATCGAGCGAATCCAGGTTCGCGGGACCCCGATTTTCGTACGCGACCAGTGACGGTCATTCGCAAGGGAAACTGGAAGCTTCATCTATTCCATGAAGAGTGGGCCCTTGAGGGTGGTCGTGAATCAATCGACACCAACCAGAGTGTCGAACTCTATGATCTTGCCAGCGACCTATCGGAGGAAAACGACCTAGCCGCAAATCGACCCGAGAAACGCGACGAACTCCTCGACGAACTCTTGGCATGGCAGCGAGCGACCGATGCGAAATTCGCCAGCGACCCGAATCCCTCGTTTGGGAAGAGCAGCCCCAAGTCAAAGAAAAAACGCAAGAGATCGGCGGCAACGAACGAGTGAAGAAAATGGCCGCCAACATCGTCGTGCTCGGTTCCATCAATATGGATCTGGTCGTTCAGTGCAACGAATTGCCCGACCGTGGCGAAACGATCATCGCGACATCCTCCAGCGAGGTCCCCGGCGGCAAAGGCGCAAATCAAGCGGTCTCCGCCAGCCGAGCGGGCGGCTCGGTCACAATGATCGGACGGGTCGGTAGCGACGCTTTCGGCGAGAAGCTGCTGAGCCATTTGCGACAAGACGCGGTCGATATTACAAGGACCCTCCAGGTCTCGGACTGTGCCAGTGGAATCGCACTTGTGACTGTCGAGTCAAGTGGCGAGAACTCGATTGTCGTGGTTCCCGGCGCCAACGGTCGGGTAACTTCAGGCGATGTTGACAAGGTCAAGGACGTGATCGCTCATGCTGACCTCGTGGTTGTGCAGCTTGAGATTCCACTTGATGCCGTTCGCGAAGCTATCCAAATAGCGAGGACTGCGGGTGTTCCCGTCCTTCTCGATCCAGCTCCAATGCCCGAGTCTCTGCCAGACTCGCTGTTGAATGTCGATCTGATTTGTCCAAATCAGTCCGAAGCTGCGGCGCTAGTGGGCCGTTCTGTCGACTCTCTGAAAGAAGCTGCTACCGCTGTTCCAGAATTGCATCGACGTGGTGCAAAGCAGGTCATCATCACGCTCGGTGGGCTGGGGACGGTGGTAAGCGATGGCGTTTCTTGCCGATCGATACCGCCTTTCCAGATTTCTGCGGTGGATACGACCGCCGCCGGCGATGCATTTGCCGGGGCATTGGCCGTGCGATGGGCCGAAGGCGCTGAACTGTTCGAATCCGCTACTTTCGCTTCGGCAGCCGGTGCGATCGCCGCAACACGCCCGGGAGCTCAGCCATCACTGCCAACACGAGCCGAAATCGAACACATGCTCTCTCAGAGAGCGACGTAATCAAGGAAATGGAACCAGCACATGAAGCCTTCTCTCTTAATACTCTGCCTGTTGACGGTCGGATGCGGTGCGAAGACCGAGGCACCGATCTCGGCGTCCAATGCGAGCGGGACGCAAAAGCCTCGTGTCGCCTTAATCATGAAATCACTCGCTAATGACTTCTTCTCCGACATGGCTGAAGGTGCGCAGACCCATCAATCGGAGCACGCTGATGACTACGAACTGATCGTCAATGGCATCCAAAACGAATCCGATTTGGGTCGTCAGGTCGCGCTGGTCGACGAGATGGTTGCCTCTGGCGTGCAAGCGATCGTGATCGCGCCCGCAGACTCCAAGGCGCTCGTACCCGCGCTGAGAAAAGCGATGAAGGCGGGCGTGGTCGTCGTCAATATCGACAATCGTTTGGACTCTGACGTGCTTCAACAAGAGGGCGTAGAAATCCCCTTCGTCGGCCCTGACAATCGGGCGGGAGCGAAGAAGGTCGGCGATTTCCTTGCGACCAAGTTGAGCAAAGGTGACGAGGTCGCGATCCTGGAAGGAATTACGACAGCATTCAATGGCATCCAACGTCGGCTTGGTTTCGAGGATGCGATGAGTGACGCTGGGCTTGAAATCGTGTCGAGTCAATCCGCAGACTGGGAAACAAACCGTGCCAACACGATTACCGCCTCTATCCTCAACGAACATCCCGAGGTGACGGCTATCTTGGCATCCAACGACTCGATGGCGGTCGGCGCTGTCGCGGCCGTGAAAGCCGCCGGTCGAACAGGCAGTGTCCTGGTCGTGGGATTCGACAACATTGATGCCGTCCAGCAGTTAGTAGAAGATGGCAAAGTATTGGCGACCGCCGATCAGCACGGTGATGAATTGGCCGTCTTCGGAATCGAAACGGCACTGGGACTGCTGGAGGATCCTGACGTCGTCCCCGAAGATGTCGAAACACCAGTCGACCTGATCATTGCAGATTGACCACACCATGAATTGAACCCGCCACCTACTGGTGTTTCAGTGTCGATGTCGGATCCCGTCCTGTCGGTCCATGAACTGACCAAACGCTTTGCCGTTACCGTTCTGGATCGAGTCAGCCTCGAACTCCGCGGAGGAGAGATTCACGCGCTCATGGGAGCCAATGGAGCGGGAAAGAGCACCTTGTGCAGGATCGTTGCTGGTCTCCTTTCTCCTACGTCCGGGCAGATGCGACTGAACGGGGCGAGTTATTCGCCTCTTGGCAAGCAGGATGCAGAATTGGCCGGCGTCCAGATCGTCCAGCAGGAACTCAACTTGATCCCGACTTTGTCGGTGGCCGAAAACTTAATGCTCGGTCGAATGCCGCAGCGTTTGGGATTGATTGACCGACGTCGACTTATCGAGCGGGCTCAAGTGGCACTCGATCGACTTGGAATTCGCGACATTTCACCAAAGACCATGGTTGGCGCGCTGGGTGTAGGTCATCAACAGATGATCGAGATTGCGGCGGCAATCGATCGCGACTGCCGAGTGTTGATCCTGGATGAGCCGACTTCCGCATTGAGTGCTGGCGAAACAGAGACTCTGTTTGAACGGTTGGACCAACTTCGTGGACAAGGGATCGGAATGTTCTACATCTCGCATCGGTTGCACGAAGTCGAACGGATGTCCGACAGGATTAGCGTGCTTCGTGATGGCCGCTGGGTTTGCACTCACAACACCACGGATGTCAACTCCGATCAAATGGTCGCCTTGATGACAGATGATCTGGACGATGCTCGCAACAGTGGCGATTTCTTCTCTCACAAGCAAGAGAAACCGGCGTTGCGAGTCGAAGGAATGACGCGAGCCAATGTCGTGCAAAAGGTGAGTTTGGCAGCCCATCGGGGCGAACGACTCGGTATCGCCGGACTGGTTGGCGCTGGTAGAACTGAACTGATAAGGCTCATCTTCGGGGCCGACAAGGCCGATCATGGCAGACTGTTTCTAAACGAACGCGAGCGACAACCCTTCTTACATCCGCGTCAGGCGGTGTCCGCCAAGATTGCGATGGTTACTGAGAATCGCAAAGAAGACGGTCTGCTACTGACACAGTCCGTACGAGCGAACACCACCTTGGCATCGCTGCAACATCTGTTCTCGGCGGTTGGTCTGCTGCGTGAGAAAGTAGAGTCTGAAACGGTTCAATCGATCTGCGATCAATTGGACACTCGCTGTGAAACGATCGAGCAATCCGTTGCGACATTGAGTGGCGGCAACCAACAAAAAGTCGCGGTATCGAAATGGCTACTGTCGGACTTTGACATCTTTCTATTTGATGAACCGACTCGCGGCATCGACGTCGCCGCGCGCCGCCGACTCTATACTCTTTTCGAAACCTTGGCGTCCAAGGGCAAGGCCCTGATCATCGTCAGCAGCGATATCGAGGAACTGATGGAAAACTGCGACCGCATTGCCGTCATGTCCGCTGGCAAATTGGTGGAGACGTTCGCACGCGACGATTGGTCAGAGGACCGGATCATGCATGCAGCTTTTGCAGGACAGTGTGAATCAACGTCATGAAACAGTCCGCCTGGTATCGAACGATCATCCAATACGTGGGGCTAGTGAGCGTGCTTGGCGTGCTGATTGCGGTCTTCGGATCGTTCAGTGAAAACTTCCTGAGTTCAGCAACGTTCATTTCGATTGCCAATCAGATTCCCGATTTGACCCTGATCGCCGTTGGCATGACGTTCGTGCTTGTGGTCGGCGGCATCGATCTCTCGGTCGGTTCGATCCTTGCCCTGTCTTCGGCGGTCTTGGGCGTATTGATGGTCGATCATTCATGGCCACTTTGGGCTGCCATTCCGCTCTGCCTCTTCACCGGAGCGGCTTGCGGACTCTTCAATGGCACGGTCTCAGTA
>JBPCVD010000415.1:0-6638 GCA_051010815.1 Rubripirellula sp. | reverse complement strand
CACGAGGACAGTCGTATGCCGACTTCAACAACGATACTTTACGCTCTGATTTCCTCGTTGGGCGGAGCGGTGCTCGCGGTCGCCTACTTCAAGCTGACCGAGTCGAAACGTAAGGCGAAGCTGGACGGAGAAGCGTCACAGCTTTTGGACACCGCGCGACAGCGGGCGGAAACCGAACGCAGTCAGATGCTGGTTTCGGCGAAGGAGGCCGCGCTGTCTGCCAAGACGGAGGCCGAAGATGAGTTAGCCGCTGGGCGCAAGAGTATGTTGCAGCGCGAGCAAAAGCTTGATCGTCGTGACGAGCTTCTACAGCAACAGGAAGATGCGTTACGGAAACAGCAGCGCGGTTTGGAATCGAGCCAAAACCGGCTCGCAACTCAAATGCGAGGGCTGACCGATCAGCGGACTCAACTGGACAAGACGCTCAAAGAACAGACGAGTGTTTTAGAGCAGGCCAGCGGTATGTCCCGCGAACAGGCCGGTGAGCGGTTGATGGAAGCGATGGGGCGCGAGCTTGAGCATGAGAGAGGTTCGGCGCTGCTGAAGCACAAGAAATTGCTTGAGCAAGTGGTGCAGGCTCAGGGACGGGAAATGCTGCTGACGGCGATTCAACGTTACGCGTCCACGCACACGGCGGAGTCGACGACCAGTACCGTCGATGTGCCAACGGACGACATGAAGGGCCGCATCATTGGCCGCGAGGGCCGAAATATTCGCGCCTTTGAAAAGGCAACCGGCGTTGACGTGATCATCGATGACACGCCCGGCGTGGTGATCGTCAGCGGGTTCGATCCCGTGCGTCGGGAAATCGCAAGACAGTCGCTGAACAACCTGATTGCCGACGGTCGAATCCATCCCTCTAAAATAGAAGAGATCGTCGAGGAGACCAGTACGCGGATTGACGACTTCATCATGCAAAAGGGACGCGAGGCCGCCGATGAGGTCAACGTTCCTGGTCTCCATGACAAGATCCTTGGCATGTTGGGGCGACTCCACTTCCGGACCTCCTACAGCCAAAACGTGTTGCGTCACAGCGTCGAGGTTGCCTTCGTCTCCGGATTGGTTGCCGAGATGCTAGGGATGGATGGGGATCTTGCCCGCCGGTGCGGGTTGCTCCACGACATCGGCAAGGCTGCCGACCATGAGCTCGAAGGTGGTCACCCCAAGATCGGCGCCGATTTGCTTCGTCGAAATGGCGAATGCCCGGAAGTCGTCCATGCGGCGCTTGGGCACCACGATGAAATCGTGACCGAGCATCCTTACACCATGCTGGTTGCTACGGGAGACGCCTGTAGCGCTAGTCGCCCGGGGGCGAGACGCGAGTCGTTGGAGCGTTATGTGAAGCGGATGGAAGAGTTGGAGTCGATTGCAGGTCGCTTTGATGGTGTACGACAGGCCTTCGCGATCAGTGCGGGCCGCGAATTGCGGGTCATCGTCAGCAGCGACAAGACGTCGGACGAGCAGGCCGCATCCATTTGTCGCGATATTGCCAAAGCTTTTGAGAGTGAGTTGACCTATCCGGGCGAGATCAAGGTCACGGTGGTGCGCGAGTCTCGGTTCATCGAAACGGCAAAGTGAGCCTAGGTGGTCTCGATTGTGCGGCAGCGATGACAGCCCGCGCGGTCGGGAACGGTTGCTCTGAGAGCTGATTGGGCCCCGAATCGACGTCAATTTCGTCAGTTTGGAAAGTCGCGCTGAACTCTGCATAGCTTGACATCCGGGCTGCCCCGCGCTATCTTCGCGAGCTTCCATTTAGCCAGAGGTCCGTCGCGACAGCAGTGACGGTAATGCCGATGGAGCTCCCTGCCACTCGCGTTTGATCTTCGGGTCTGAGCGCAAGTTGGCGAAGAGAGCTTCCGCGGTGACTCAGCCAAATTTCCCATTGAGGCTCGCACCCCATCCATGGGATCGGCCACGTAGAGACAGACGGACTCATTATGAGCGTCGATTTTGAAGCAATTGCCCAACGCGGGCGTTGCGATGTGTCAAGTTTACGACTCGCACTTCCACTTCTTGAGCAGGGGTACACGCCGCCATTTTTGGCGCGGTATCGCCGTGATGAATTGGGCGGGCTCGACGAATCGAGCTTGTGGGCCCTCTCTACTGCTCTGAAGAACGAGCAGCAGATCGCCAAGCGTCGTGATGAGTTGCACGAGGTCTGGGAGCAAACCTCGCTTCGTGACCCAGCGATCGGTCAAGCGATCAAGAAGTCCAACTCCCTTCGCATGCTTGCCCGATTGGGACGTCGTTTGAAAGCGGAGTCTCACGACCAAGTGAGCGATGCAACGCGATTGGCCGTTCGCGTCCTGAATCCTCAAAAAGGGGATGGAAGCGATTTTGCCGCGATCGCGACGAAAGTCGATGGCATCGAGGATGCGGAAGCGGCCGTGGCTGGTCTCGATCAGGCGTTGGCTAAACGATTGGCTGGGGATCCTCGGGTCGTCGGGGCAGCTGTTCGTTGGTTGGTCAAGAATGCTCGGGTTCATGTCGCGAGCATCAGCGACCCCCATACGCCCCAGGAAGAGGGCAAGCAAAAGTCATCCTCGAAGAAGAAGGCGTCAAAGACGGGCGACAAGGCTGCTTCGAGTGATTCGGAACCGAAGCCAGAGTCCACCGCTGATGCGAACGACGTCGCAGCTGTCGATTCAGGATCGGACACCGCTGCTGTTGAAGCAGTGACGACAGAATCGGGAACTTCGGCGACTCCTGTCGCGGACTCGGGTGCCCCGGCATTGGAAGCAACCGCAACGGAACCGGCTGCAACGGAACCAGCTGCAACGGAACCAGCTGCAACGGAACCAGCTGCGACAGAACCGGCTGCAACAGAACCAGCTGCGACAGAACCAGCTGCGGAGACACCATCCGTGGAAACGCCTTCTGCTGAGTCAGCAGGCTCTGAACCACAGAGTTCTGGCGACGCCTCAGCGACGGCTTCCGTTTCTCCCGAAGAGGCGAGCTCGGGTAACGAGCCGGCGACCACGGACGCGGCAGCGGATTCCGCTCAAGCAGCACAGCCTTCTGGCAAGGCTGCATCCGGGAAGGCTCCCAAGTCAGAGCCCAAGCCTGCGAAGAAACAAAAGAAAGTTTCGCCCCGTCAGCGTCGACGCCGTTGGTTGGTGGGCGTGCTCAAGCCGTTGTCGGGCAAGCGATTCGCGTGCGACAAGCTCAGCTCGTTCCAAGTCGTGATGCTGGGACGTGCGTTGCGTAGCCAAGTGGCGCAGTGTGCTTTCGAGTATGACGCAACGAAATTGGTCGCAGAGCTTCAGAGGACGGCTTCGGGGATCAACCGTCACGTTGAGCAGAAGCTTCGTGACATTGTGCTTGCGAATGAAGCTGACATTCGGGAAGCAGCCGAGACGGCGTGGTGGGACGATCTTCATGAGCGTGCATCGGCCCGATTGGTGACAATCACGGCAGATCATCTGCGTCGTCACGTCAATCGTGGTGCCGTGGAAGCCAAAGTGGTGTTGTCCGTCGATGCGGTTGGACCGCGTACCGCAGCGACCTCGATTGTTTCATCGGACGGTCGCATTCTGCACAACGAGGATTTGCCCTGTCAGCTTTCGGCTGCCTCTCGATCACAGGCGGTGGCAAGGATTGGCGAGCTCATTCATACCTACCACGTCGACTTGCTCGTGATCAGCAATGGTCCCTCTCGACGCGCGACGATGATCGCGTTGGGTGACCTGATCGGCCAGTCTCCGGAAGCATCCGTGCGTTGGACGCTCGCCGATCGCAGTGGGGCCGACGTTTACGCCAGCAGCAGTGTGGCTGACGAAGAGATGCGAACAACGCCGCGGCGTTTTCGGGCGGCCGCCTGGTTGGCTTTCTCTGTGCTCCAGCCCGCTCAGGCACTGGCGAAAGTCGATCCGCTGAAGCTTCGTTTGAGTTCGTTCCAGCGTGAGTTGTCCGACGAGGCCATGCTCGGTTCGTTGGAAGATGTGATTGTCAGTGGTGCTTCACGTGGAGGAGTCGATGTCAATTCGGCGCCCGTGTCATGGTTGCAACGATTGCCTGGCGTCCAAGAAGGCGTTGCCAAAGCGATCGATCGTGCTCGCCGAAACTCGCTGTTTCCATCGCGACAGGCGATCGTCGATTTGGAGGAATGGGGCGAGTCCACTCATAGTCGGCAAGCGATTCCATTCCTGCGTGTCTTTGGAAGCGACGAAGCGCTCGACGGTACGCTGCTCCATCCCGACGACTATCCACTGGCAAAGACACTCGCTTCGGCCCTTGGAATCGAATTGCCACCCGAGGTTCCGCCCGGTTACGAGCCGCCGGACTTTACCGTCGAATCGGAGCCCAAGACGCCGCAGTTGGCCGAAACGCCGGCGGAGCCCGAGAAAACCGCCGTGGAAGATTTCACGTCCGCCGGTGAATCCTCGCCTGAGTTCGCCGTCGAGTCCGCTACGGCGGCAGAATCGACGGAGACTGAAGGTGATTCCGCAGTCGAGGCAGGCGATCAGCCGCCCGCAGAAGCCGGGACACCAGAGCCGGCCAGCGAGCCCGTCACTGCAGCGAGTGATGACACGGTCGAAAAAACTGCCGAAGTCACGGAATCGCCCTCTGGCGAGTCGCCTGACACGGAATCGCCAACCGCTGAATCTTCTGACTCTGAATCTTCTGACGCTGAGTCACCGTCCGCTCAATCTTCTGATGCTGGCGAATCGAAGGATGCATCCACAGCCGAATCTCCCGAAGACAAGCCCGCAGTTGAAGTGGCGGAACGGGTGCGGCATCCACGACCAGAAAAGGCGAAAATCGATAAGTGCATCAAAGAATGGCAGATCGGCAATCAGCGGACTCAGCAGTTGGTGCAATGGCTATGTGATCCGTTCGGTGACAGCGATAGCACCGGCAGTCCCCCGGCTGTGCTTAGCACGATGCCGTCGATCAAAGCGTTGAAACCGGGAGACACGGTGATCGGCGTCGTCGTTGGCGTCATGCCGTTTGGAGTGTTCGTCGAACTGGCTCCCGACTGCAGCGGACTGGTCCATGTCAGTCGTGTGTCAGACTCCTATGTCGAAGATCTGCATGAAGCTGTTCAAGTCGGTGATGTGGTCACCGCCTGGGTGACAGGTATCGATGAGAAACGCAGACGCGTTGCATTGAGTGCGGTCTCGCCGGAACGTGAGGCCGAGTTAGAGGAAACGCGGCGTCAACGGGACGATCGATCGCGTGGCCAAGGTCGCCGAGGTGGAGACCGTCGAAGCAATGGCCCTGCACGCGGAACGGCAGACGCTCGCGGTGGAGCCTCCCGAGGTGGTGACGCCCGAGGCGGAAAGCCAAGTGGAGCAGGTGGTCGAGGTCGCGATCAAGGCCGTGGACGCGAAGGGGGACGATCCCGTGATGGCGGGCGTGGCCGTTCCCGCGATGGTCGTGGCGGCGGTCGACGAGACAAGAAGCCAGAATCGTATCGTGTCGTTGGCAAAAAAGAGTCCAAGCCGATCTCGGATGCGATGAAGGGTGGCGAGGAGCCGCTGCGGTCGTTTGGTGATTTGATGCAGTTCTTCGATCACTCCAAAGAACCGGCTGAGGCCCCGAAGTCGAAGAACAAAAAGTCGGACGTGCCAAAATCGGACTCCGCGTCCGAGTCTCAAAAACCAGAGTCTCAAAAACCGGAGTCGGATCAGCCAGAGTCCTCTGTGCCCGAGACCCCGACTTCTGGTCCCTCCAGTTCGGAGACGCCCCCGTCGGACGCAAGCAAGCCTGCCCCGTCGGACGCCAAGCCGAGTCCCGCCGACAAGCCTGAAGCGACCGGCGAGCCAACGGCCACCGTTGCGTCTGAAGGTGATTCGACCTCGAAAGCCAAAGATCAGTCTGGCCCCGATTCTTCTTCCCCCGCGGATGCGCCCACGTCATGACGGACGACTTTGAATCAAGGCTGGAGTCGGCAATTTCTCGCGGGCAGCGACGCGCCGACGCCAAAGCAAATCAGGAAAAAGAAAAAGAGCTGAGTGCGGATGAACTGCGCCGATTGCACACCTCCTATCGGCTCTCCCTGTCGGACCGAATCGAAAGCGCGGTGAATCGCGTCGCAGACCATTTTCCTGGCTTTCAAAACGAGTCGCTATTTGGCGAGGTCGGTTGGGGGTCAGCTTGTTTTCGAGACGACCTGCGAATTGTGGGTGGCCGACGATCCAATCAGTACAGTCGACTTGAAATGGTCATTCGCCCCCATAGCGACTTGAATGTCTTGGACCTGAAAGGGAAAGGGACGGTCATGAATCGCGAGCTGTTCAACCGCAGTTTCTATGTCCCAGTGGCTGAAGTTGAGGTCGAAGAATTCGATCAGCTGATCGATTCCTGGGCCATCGAGTACGCCGAAGTCTATGCCACAAAGAGTCGAGTTTGATTCTTTGTCGCGGGGCCTCGGCATGGCAATGATCGCCGCATGGTAGCCATCGCCGCATGGTAGCGACGAGACGCATCTGTTTCGCTACACGCTTTCCGATAAATCATTGGGAAGCAAAAAGTAAAACGTCGATCCTTGCTCGCCGGATGGCTTCGATCCAGATCCTGCCCTGCTGGGCATCGATGATGCGGGCGCAGGTTGCCAAGCGAAATCCCATGCCGGCAATGTTCGCGTCATTCACGCCGCGAAAGCCTGCTCGAAAGATTTCGCCAAGGTGTTCCTC
>JBPCVD010000414.1:0-8085 GCA_051010815.1 Rubripirellula sp. | reverse complement strand
GCCGCCGTCGACGCGTTGAAATCGATCGCCGAGCACAGCCGTTCGCATCGATCCATTGTCGTCGTAGGATTGCCACTGGTCGTCCGCGATTCCTTGATGAACTGTGCCGCCGTGGTGTCGGGAGGTCAAGTTCGAGGCATCGTCCCCAAGAGCTTCCTGCCGAATTATCGAGAGTTCTATGAGGCTCGGTACTTTCGTGCCGCTTCCGGTGCGGATCCTTGCTCGATTGAAGTCGGCGGGGATTCCGTTCCGTTTGGGACGGACCTGTTGTTCTGTGTGGGTGAAGCGACGATCGGCGTCGAGATTTGCGAAGACCTTTGGATGCCGGTCTCACCCAGTAGCGATGCCGCGTTGGCGGGTGCAAATGTGCTGCTGAATTTGTCGGCCAGCAACGAAACAATTGGCAAGGCTGCTTGGCGGCGTGACCTGGTCAAGAGCCAGTCGGGACGTTGCATCGCAGCTTATGCCTACGTATCGGCTGGTCCCGGCGAATCGACCTCCGATCTCGTGTTCGGCGGACATTGTTTGATCGCGGAAAACGGAGGCATTGTGGGTGAGTCTCGGCGTGTCGGCGATGGCGTTGAGCCAGTCGCGTTCGATTCGACGGAAGTCACCTGTGATGTCGACCTGGATCGGCTTGCGCACGATCGGCGGGTGATTGGATCGTTTGATGATGCACGAAGTGCGCGGCATGACGCGTATCGGCGAATCAACTGTGTGTCCGAGGGGGAAGCGTCGGATTTAGAACCTCGAGATCCGTTGGCGCGAGTGGTCGACGCTCATCCCTTCGTGCCCGACGCGACGGATGAACTGGAAGCCCGGTGTGCCGAGATCTTTGCGATTCAGATTGCCGGACTCGTCAAGCGGTTGACGCGACTTCCCGAAGGATTGACGCTATCGATTGGCGTCTCGGGAGGTCTCGATAGCACGCTCGCCTTATTGGTGGCCGTTCGCGCCTGCGATGCGTTGGGACGTTCGCGACAGGAGATTCGCGGGATCACGATGCCTGGGTTCGGCACGACCGACCACACTCGAAGCAGTGCGGATCGATTGATCGCTGCCACGCAGGTCTCCGCGGAGTGCATCGACATTCGACCCTTGTGTCTCGACACCTTCCGATCGCTCGGGCATTCGCCTCTCGGCATCACGATCGACAACCAAACGTCGGCGGAGGAATTGCAGAAGGCATTGATGGAAGTCCCTGCCGGGGCTTCCGATTTGACGTTCGAGAATGTTCAGGCGCGAATCCGTACGATGTTGCTGATGAGTCGCGGCTTTGTTTTGGGTACCGGCGACATGAGCGAGCAGGCGCTCGGTTGGTGTACCTACAACGCCGATCACATGTCGATGTACAACGTCAACACGTCGATCCCCAAGACTCTCGTGCGTTTCCTGGTTCGGTATGCGGCAGAACACTATTTTGATGGTGAACTGCGCGAGGTGCTTCATCGCGTTGCCGACACTCCGATTTCACCGGAGTTGATGCCACCGGCCGCGGATGGTTCGATCGTTCAAAACACCGAAACGGAAATCGGTGCTTATGAATTACACGACTTCTTCCTGTACCACTTCATTCGCAACGGTTTCAGTCGCGACAAGATTCTGTACTTGGCTCAGCATGCGTCGTTCAGTCAACCGTACGAAGCGGCGTTGATTGCGGAGACGCTCGATACATTCGTGAATCGATTCTTTGGCAATCAGTTCAAGCGGAATTGTGTTCCGGACGGTCCCAAGGTCGGATCTGTCAGCCTTTCACCGAGGGGTGATTGGCGAATGCCGAGCGATGCAGATGCGGATGCGTTTGGCGAATGATCCCGCTCGGCGATAGGGCTGGTCGCGTTCGTATTTATTCGGATGGACAACGCGGCGAACGAGGATCGAAGCGGCGGGTTCGGAGGTCGACTAGGCGACGTTCATAAGTCGGCGATTTGATTCGATCCCGTCGATCGCACGGCAGACGTGGTCGATGGTGATGGCACGCATTGCGGTATTGTCGGCGCTGCGTCGATGCCGGCTCGATCCGCTCTCGTACGATTCTTGTAACGCGATTTGACCATAGGGTCCCGAGTCGCCAGGTCGCGTGGATCCATAGAGTCCGATCGTGGAAGTGCCAACGGCGACGGCCATATGAAGAGGGCCTGTGTCACCACTGATGAAAAGGTCTGCGGTATCCAGTAACGCAGCGAGGTGCTGCAGGTCGGTGTCCGGCGCCAAGGTGGCAGCGCCTTCCGATAGGCTGACGATCTTTTCGGACATGGCTCGTTCTTTGGGCGTGCCCCAGACGGCAACCGAACGATATCCGTAACGTTCTTGCAGGTACCGTGCGACGGCGGCGAAACGATCGGGTTCCCAGAGTTTGGAGTCCCACGTGCCGCCCGGATTCAAAACGGCAAGCCTCTTGCTCGGGATCGTTCGTCGCCAACGAGCGGCCCAGGAGGTTGCCGATGGTGGGATCGGAAGTTGCCAGCGGACTTTCGGAGAATGGACGTCGAGCGGGATGAGTAACTCGAGTGAGCGGTCAGTGATATGCTTGAAGACAGGGTTTACGAGCGTGTTGTTCAGGAGTCTGCTGAGCTCTCCCCCGCGAGATCCGGCGTAGCCGATTCGTTTGGGTGCTCCCGAAAGCCAACCCGCCATCGCAGACTTGGTCAGCCCTTGGCAATCAATCGAGATATCGAATCGATGTGTTCGCAGTTCTTCTCGCGCCGCACGGATTCGCCTCGGCGAGGTGAACCAGCCCCGTTCAAACTCGATGACTTGGTCCAGCACCTGGTGATTGCGAACCATGGGCGCCGCCTTTTTCTCAACCACCCAGGCGATGTAGGCGTTTGGGAAATGCTCGCGGATGGCGCAGGCGACCGGCAGGGTCAGAATCGCGTCCCCGATGGCACTCATGCGGGAAATTAGAATCCGGGGAGGAGCATTTGACATCTTGGCGATCCTTCGCACTGGGGAGGTCAGAGGGTCGAGTTTAGCGATCGCCAAACTGACAGTGCCAGACCGGTTTTTCGATCAGAAGTGCAAGCAAAATCGCGGCTGAGCGGGGCGGTCGCTTGCGTGTCGGCTTCGGGGGACTGTCCAGCGACCGTGTCACGTGGCGAAAGACTTCGCTGCGAAGTCTGATCCGGAATCGCGCGACCGTAGAAAACGATGATTTCCGCGGGCAAAACACCGATCTCGTCGACAAAACGCCGATGCTGCGAATCGACAAAACGCCTGAGACGCGAGTCGACGGCGGGCGATGACGGCTGCAAACTCCCAACTCGAACGGTACAACATAGACAGCAACGGCGGGTTCGGATCAGAAACTGCCGTTTGCTATCATATGCTCCGAGATTCTCTCCAATGATTCCGGCTTTGACTGCTCATGAAATACTCTCTGGTTTCACTGCTGATGCTTCAATTCGCGTTCCTCTTTTCGACGCCTCAAGTGACAGGCGATGAAGGGATGTATTTGTTCAACGATCTTCCCAACAAGCTGCTGGAAGACCAATACAGTTTTGATCCGACCGAAGCGTGGGCGGATCATTTGCGATTGAGTTCCGTTCGATTCAACAGCGGCGGTTCCGGGTCCTTCATTTCCAGCAATGGCTTGGTGCTGACGAACCACCACGTTGCCAGTGATACGCTTCACAAGTTAAGCACGCCCGAGCGAAATTTGATTGATGACGGTTACCTGGCAAAGTCCTTGGATGACGAGTTGAAAGCGCCGGACTTGGAATTGAACCAACTCGTTTCGATTGAGGATGTGACGGGGCGAGTGGAGTCCGCGGTGGATGACCTGGCAACGGCCGAGGAAGCGGCGAAGCAGCGTCGGGCGATCATCGCCACCATCGAGAAGGAATCGTTGGACAAGACCGGGCTTCGCAGTGATGTCGTGACACTGTTTGGCGGAGCGAAGTATCACCTTTATCGCTACAAGAAATACACCGATGTTCGGCTTGTCTGGGCACCTGAGACGAAAGCCGCATTCTTTGGTGGGGATGCGGATAACTTTGAGTACCCGCGCTACAATCTCGACGCGACGATCATGCGTGTCTATGAAGATGGAAAGCCCGCGAAGCTGACCAACTTCTTAAGCTGGAGCGACAAGCCACTCGAGTCGGGCGAATTGGTGTTTGTCAGTGGAAACCCGGGCCGCACACAGCGGATATTCACGGTAGCAGCACTCAAGTACTTGCGCGACCATCGAATTCCTTACCTGCTGGACTACCTGCGTCGTAAAGAAGTCTTGATGCAGCAATTCAGTCTGGAGGGCAAAGAGGCAGCGCGCCGTGCACGCGATGAATTGTTCGGTATTCAAAACGCCCGGAAAGCCTACACCGGCATGTTGGCGGGCCTCCAGAATCCCCAAACCTTTGTGGCGAAGCGGGGTCGCGAAGATGCGCTGCTCGCGGAGATGAACAAAGACGACAAGTTGGCAAAGCTGTCGGAAGCGTGGCCCGAAATCGAAGGCATCCAAGCGGAGAAGCTTCAAGGGCTGGGGAAGTCGGTCAGTTTCCGCAGCAGTCTGTTTGAGTATGCGTTGCAGATTGTGTTGCTGGGCGCCGAAGACCAGAAGCCTGATGAGGAACGGTTGCGTGGTTATACCGATGCTGCACGGGAGTCATTGTTGCAGCGTCTGTTGAGCACGGCGCCGGTGTACGCTGATTTGGACCAAGCGAAATTGGGCGACGAGTTGTCACGCTTTGTGGAACGTCGCGGGGCCGAAGATCCTTTGGTGGTGGAAGTCCTTAGCGGCAAGAGCCCGCGTGAGCGCGCTGCGGAGCTCGTTAGCGGAACGAAGCTGGCTGACGTTGAGGAGCGGACGCGATTGGTCGATGGCGGCCACAACATCATTCTGGGTAGCAAGGATCCGCTGGTCCGTTTGGCCCGCACCGTGGAAAAGGAGTATCGGCGACTCCGAGGCGAGAGCGAAGAGCTCGAGGAACGGGAGCGACAGGCCTACGCTCGGGTAGCGGAAGCAGTCACGGCCATTGAGGGAACGGGTGGCTACCCCGACGCGACGTTTACGTTGCGGTTAGCCTTCGGTGAGGTGAAGGGATATGAGGAGGATGGTCGTAAGATCGAAGCGACGACCGACTTTGCGGGGGCCTACAAGCACGCGGAGGAACATGAAGGGCAGCAGGACTTTGATTTGCCAGAGTCGTGGCTGAAAGCAAAGGAGCGTGTGAACCTTGATACTCAGCTGAACTTCGTCTGTACGGCGGACATCATCGGTGGCAATAGCGGTTCCCCGGTTGTCAATCGCGAAGGCGAATTGGTGGGTTTGATCTTTGATGGCAACATTCAGAGTCTCACCAGCGACTACCTCTACACCGAAGACCAAGCTCGTGCGGTGAGTGTTGCTGGGGTCGGCATTCTCGAAGCGCTGCGTTCCATCTATGACGCGGGCGAGCTTGCGGACCAGATTGGAAAGTGAACCGATGCAAGGAGAGGAGCGAGTGATGCGTGAACCGTCAACCGAAACGTTACGGAAGAAGAAGTGTTTGCCGTGCGAAGGTGGTGTCCCCACGATCGAGGCCGACGAGGCGGTGGCGTATCTCAAGTCGACGCCCGGCTGGACGCTGTCTGACGATTCGAAGTCGATCTCGCGAAAGTTGGTCTGCAAGCATTTCGTCGAAGCGATCGGCTTCGTCAATCAGATCGCCGAACTGGCGGAGGCGGAAGCTCATCATCCCGACCTGCATTTGACGGGTTATCGCAATTTGCGGATCGAATTGATGACGCATGCGATTGGTGGACTGAGCGAAAATGACTTCATTCTGGCTGCGAAAATCGATCAGATTTTGGAATGAACGCGAAGGATTTTTGGTCGCATTTCCTCGGATATGCGCAATAATCGTTGCCCGCAGCGGTAGGCAGCCGGTTGCTTGAAAAGACGATGTTTCGGGAATGACTTCACGGATGGTCCAGCATGGACGTGACTTGGCACGATGAGCCGGAGCTTGGCTTCGGCGTTGACCCCTTCAATCCTCACAAGGCGCGGCCCATCGATGCGGTGGGAGCTGTTTCGCCGGAGGAGCTTCGGCAAAAGATTGTTCAGGCGTGTCCGCGTGTGCCGGGTGTCTACGGAATGTTGGACAGGAAAGGGGCACTGATCTACGTCGGCAAGAGCAAGTCGCTCCGTTCTCGGCTCCTGAGTTACTTTGCCGCATCGAACGCGAAGGAGAAGGGTGGGCGAATCATCGAGAACGCGCGAGCGATTCAGTGGGAGACGCAGCCCAGTGAGTTTGCAGCATTGGTACGCGAGCAACAATTGATTCGGAAATTCTCGCCGCGTTGGAATGTGCAGGGAGTGCCAAAGCGTCAGCGACCAGTTTACCTGTGCCTGGGAAAGAGTCCCGCCTACTTTTTTCTGGCTTCGGTGCCTCCCGCCGATTGCATTGGTGTGGAAGGGCCGTTCCATGGTGCCGGTCGAATGCGTCAAGCTGTCGACTCATTGAACAAAGTCTTTCGACTACGCGACTGCAGCGAGAAGCAGGTCTTTCACTTTGCAGAGCAGATGCAGTTGTTCGATGTTGAACATCGCCCAGGTTGTCTTCGGCTAGAGGTGGGGACATGCGTGGGACCGTGCGCGGCGGCGTGCACGCGTGGCGAGTACGACGCTCACGTCAACGCGGCGGAAAGTTTCTTGGATGGCTTCAACAATGAGCCACTGGAGCGCGTTCGAGAGCAGATGCAGCTTGCGATTACCAACCAGCAATACGAGCTTGCGGCGCGTGGCTACGACACCATCAAATCGTTGGAGTACCTCGATCGAAAGCTGGCGATGCTGGCCAGTGCGCGGCGACGATTCACGTTCATCTATGCCGTGCCTGGATATGACGGATGTGGCTGCTGGTATTTGGTTCACTGTGGCGAGATTGCAGACGTGGTTGCGGCTCCCCGAAATCGGGAGGAGTACGATGCGTTGCGACCAACGATCGAGTCTTGGTCGAAAGTCACATCCAATCCTCTAGCTCGAGGTCATGGGGCTCATCCTCACACGTTGCAGTTGGTCGCTTCCTGGTTCCGCAAGAATCGAGACCAATTGGAGTGCACGTTTGCCACAAGCAAGGCGTTTCAGTCGCAAAAAACGCGAAGCTTGACGGCGTGATCTTGGGGGCTATGCAGCTCTCTATGATTCAGAAATCACTTCAACCCGCTCCCGACCGCGAGATTTGCGATGCGCATGCGCCTGCTTTCTTTTTGCTTCGTCTTCGTGCTTCCAATGGCACTTGGGCACGCTGAGAACCCTGATTGGAATCAATGGAGAGGCCCTTCGCGGGACAGCCAACTCAGCGAGGCGACTTGGCCCGATGCATTCAAGGGAAAGCTGAATCTGGTCTGGGAGAAGCCGCACGCCCCGAGCTACAGCGGTCCCATCACGCAGGATGGGGTCGTCTTCACCACCGAAACGATCGACAAAAAAACGGAACGTGTGACCGCCTACGACTTGGCTTCGGGTGACATGGTATGGAAGAAAGAGTGGCCAGGCGCGATGGCGGTGCCCTTCTTCGCCGCCTCGAATGGCGACTGGATTCGGTCGACGCCAGCCGTCTCGGGAGACCACCTGTTGGTGCTCGGGATGCGTGACGTCTTGGTCTGTCTTGATCCGAAAACTGGCAACGAGAAATGGCGTGTTGATTTTCCTGCCGCGATGGGCACGCCGCTTCCCGCATTCGGTGCTTGTTGCTCGCCGTTGATCGACGGAGATGCCGCCTACGTCCAGACCGGAGGAGCGTTAGTTAAGATCGCTTTGAAGGATGGGAGCGTCGTCTGGAACTCGCTGGAAGATAGTGCTGGGATGATGAGCAGCGGTGCCTTCTCGAGTCCCATCATCGCGACGCTTGCCGGTCAGCGGCAGTTGGTTGTTCAAACACGTCAGGAAATGTGTGGCGTCGATCTGGCGACGGGAAGTGTTTACTGGAGTCAGCCGATCGAATCGTTTCGCGGTATGAACATTCTGACGCCGGTAATCATCGGTGATCGAATCTTCAACACGGCCCATAGCGGCAAGGCACAGATGTTTGAGGTTAGTCGTGCCGACGATGGGAAGTGGAGTGTCGCAGAGGTCTGGAATCAAAAGAGTCAGGGCTACAT
>JBPCVD010000413.1:0-8998 GCA_051010815.1 Rubripirellula sp. | reverse complement strand
GTTCCTTTTGCTCGGCAATTGCAAACAGTTTTGCAATGCCATTTCGGATGGAAGCCTCGGCCGTGGCTAGGTCGGGGAAGAGGTCCGTTGCAACCTCGTTGCCATTCACTCGAAGCCCAGGGTATTGGGCAACCTGCACCCCACCACGCGTCCGCACAACCTCTCGGGGCAACTCCTCTAAATCAAAATCGCTCATCGACTCTCGCGACCAACTCTCGGTAACGATCTCCGAGTCGGCGGTTGCGGTTCCCGGATCTGCAGACGTGAACTGTTGCTGAAGTGGTCCCAGATCGCGGCCTTCGGCAATGGACTCGCCGTCGTCATTCACGATGGTGACCAACATGTCGAGGTGCTGCCCCAACTTGTCCGCTTGGAAATCGTTCGCTGTGATCCGGACGTCAGCATGACGGGACATGGCATCGCAGACGGCAGGCATGAATGGGACTTCGCCGAACTGCGGCGAAAGTTCCTCGAAGATGCGTGCGGCAACGTCAGCAGCTGGCACCAAGTTGCGACGGATTCGTTTGGGCAGTGACTTGATCATGCCGACGAGCTTCTTTTCCAAGAGTCCCGGCACGAGCCACCCAAGCCGGTCATCGCTGATCTGCGATAACGCAGCCTGATGAACTTTCACCGTCACACCGTCGCGGTCACCGCCTGGTTCGAAGCGATATTCCAGAGGAAGCTTCGATTGCCCAACGATCAACTCATCTGGAAACGCATTCTCCGCGATCGGATCTGTGTCGACATCGACCAAGTCAGAGGGTCGCATGTAAAGACTTGAATCTTCGACAGGCTGTGGCAGATTTAGGCATTGCGACACCCACTCCGCATCAATCGATTTGCTCGCCCAAGTCGGGCAATCTGTCTGGCGATCGAGTTTCTCCAGACGCCCGCGATCACAAATGTCTTCTGGAAGTCGTGCCTGGTAAAAACGGGCGATTTGATACGCGTCGAAGACAAGATCGCGTCGGCGTGTTTTGGCGGCGAGGGCTTCAATGGCCTGCTGAAGAGCTTGATTGTGACGTACGAATTTTGCGTTGGTTCGCAAATGACCTTCGACGAGTCCTTGGTCGATCAACAGATCGCGGGCCGTGGACGAATCAACCGGAGGCAGCGGTACCCGCCGCCTTGTGACAACCGGCAATCCGTACAAGAACAGACTTTCGTAGCAAAAGGCGCCCCCCGATTTGGTACTCCAGTGCGGATCTTGATGCGAACGTTTTAAGAGATGTCCGCCAACACGCTCGATCCATTGCGGATCAATGCGTGCGACGGTTCGAGCGAATTGCTTTGACGTTTCGACGAGTTCCGAGGCGACGATCCACTTGGGTTTCGCCCCGAAGACGCCACTTCCAGGCCACAAGAACAACTTCAGGCCACCCGCCCCCGTGTATTCGTTTTTATCGCCCGCCAGCGCCACACCGGATAGCAATCCAGCCAGCAGCGATTGATGGATCGCGGCATAACGATCATCGTCGACGATCTGTTGGTCGTCCAAGCTGTATTGGATAGAACCTAGCTTGCGACCGCTTTCGTTTTTGCGACCGCCGTTAGAGCTCGTCACCATCTGCCGTAATTGCCGGTACACGTCCGCCCACTCTCGCATGCGAGTCGGCGACAAAAACTGTCGGCGCAAAATGCGCGTCAGCTTATTGCGAGTTTGTTCTTTCCGCGTTTCTTCGTAGAACTTCCAAAGCCTCAGAAAGGACAGGAAGTCGCTTCGTGGATCTTGAAAGATGGAATGCGCTTCATCGGCGGCCTGCCGTTTTTCTGGCGGACGATCTCGTGGATCTTGGATTTCCAACGCGGCGGCGATGGGAAGGACTTCCGGCAGCACACCATTCTCGTCGGCCGCAAGAATGATTCGCCCCACCCGGGGATCTACCGGAAACCGACCCAGTTGCCGACCAATTTCGGTCAGATCATGACGCTCATCGAGCGCACCCAACTCGGTCAGCGTGCGTGTCCCTTCACGAATCGCTTCTGGCCGAGGCGGATCAAGCAGGGGAAATTCCTCGAGCCGACCGAGGCCGAGAGTTTTCGTTTGCAAAACGACCGAGGCAAGGTTTGTGCGCCGGATTTCTGGTGTCGTGTAGTGGTCGCGTGAATCGTAATCATCCGAGGAATAGAGTCGCACGCACACGCCCGGACCGATCCGTCCACATCGACCTGCCCGTTGGTCCGCACTGGCGCGTGAAACGGATTCGATTGGTAGCCGCTGCATCTTGCTGCGTGCGCTGTACCGGCTGATTCGCGCCGTGCCAGCGTCAATGACATACCGTATCGCCGGAACGGTAAGCGAGCTTTCAGCGACGTTGGTGGCAAAGATAATCCGCCGCTTCTTTCCATCTGGATGAAAGATTCTCTGCTGCTCGGCTTGCGGAAGTCTGGCGTAGAGAGGAAGCAAGTCGACCCTATCGCCCAATCCCAGACGTTTGTAGTGACCGGCAACGCGATGCGATATCTCGCGAATGTCCCGTTCGGTGGGCAAGAAGACGAGCGCGTCCCCCGAGCCCCGGCGGGAGGCGGATTCGAGTCCGGCGATCACATGGCTCGCCAGGTCATAGCCGCGGCTTTCATCGTCGACCACGTCCTCCCAAGGCAGGTAGACCATCTCCACCGGGTAACCGCGACCCTCGACGTTGACGATCGGTGCGGGACCGCTTTCATCGGCAAAGTGCGACGCAAAACGTTCTGCATCGATCGTTGCCGACGTGATGACAATCTTTAGATCGCTACGCTTCCCTTGAAGTCGCCGGAGGTAACCAAGCAGGAAGTCAATGTTGAGTGATCTTTCATGTGCCTCGTCGATGATGATTGCATCGTACGAATCTAGAAACCGATCCGACTGTGTCTCTGCGAGCAGGATGCCGTCCGTCATCGATTTGACCAACGATCGCTCACTCGTTTGATCGCCAAAACGAACCTGATAGCCGACAAGATCACCGAGTGGCGTTCCGAGCTCATCGGCCAAACGCGTTGCAATGCTTCGCGCCGCCAGACGACGTGGTTGCGTATGTCCGATCATCGCTTCACGGCCGAGTCCCGCTTCGAGCAAGATCTTGGGCAACTGAGTACTCTTTCCGCTCCCGGTTTCACCGCACACGACGATCACTTGTCGTTGACCGACCAATTGCAACAGCTCCTCGCGATGCTGACTGATGGGCAGATCTTCGGGGTACTCGATTTTCGGCTTCGTGGCCTCGCGGGCGGCACGGAGCTGGATCGACTGGTTCAAACGCTCTTGATACTGATCCGGTGCTAGCCGGGAACGGGAGCGTTTCAACCGATGTCGATCGATTCGCATGGCGTCTGACAAAGAGGCCTGGTCGGCCGCCGTTGCTTCGCTGGAGGCCATGACGTTGGCACGCACGGTTTCCGTCTTTGAATCCGTCGAATCGGTCTTGGGACGCGTCGCTTGATCATCCTGCGGCGTCGACGAGTTGGCCAAGGACGGACTGGAAGGCTTGGGATTCATGTCATCAAGTCGAAAATGGCGTCGACAGTATTTTTCACGTGGCCCGCAGCAAATCGCATCCCTTATCCAACAGGCAAACACGATCGGTGGTCGCGGGAGTTTACAGTGGCCAGATCTGAGGTACGAGAATCATCGTGACGGCAAACACGATCAGGCTCAACGGCAAGCCAAAGCGGATGTAGTCCACCAGCCGATAACCACCCACGCCGTAAACCATCATATTGGTCTGGTAACCAAATGGAGTCAGAAAGCTGGCCGAGGCGGCGATCATGACCACGATCACAAACGGCGTCGGGTTGCTTTGCAATCCCGCCGCCGATTGGAGGGCGATGGGAAACATCAATACCGCTGCGGCGTTATTGGTGATCAATTCGGTGCACAGCATCGTGGTAAGGTAAATCGACGCAAGCGTCAGAAGAGGATTCTCGCCGGCCAGATTCAGGAGGCCATTGGCGATCGCGGAGGCGGCCTGACTCTGTTCCAGCGACGCGCCGATTCCGATGGCAGCACCAATCACAATCAGCACGGACCAGTCGACGCTCCGTCTCGCTTCGCCGGTGGTGCAGCAGCGAAAGCCCACCATTGCGACGGCGGCGACCAATGCCGCCGTCAGAATCGAAATTTTGGTAGCTGCTGCCGCCAGGATCATGACCAACAAAATCGTGATCGAAATCCAGGCTCGTTCCGGTCGTCGAACCGCAGCTTGCTCCACTGCGCTGACGAGGAAGAAATCGCGTGATTCACTTCGACGATGCAGGAACGATGGTGATGCCTCCAACAACAGGACATCACCGACCTCTAACCGCACGTCACCCAACTTTCCCGTGAGGCGTTTGTCGCCGCGGGCGACGGCGACCACGGCCGCATTGTAGTGAGAGCGGAATCGTCCCTCTCGGATGGTCTTGCCGAGAAGCGCACAACGCGAGCTTACAACAGCCTCGACCAGTGTTCGGCGCCAGGCGGGTACTTCTAACTTTCTGGTTTGATCGTCCGGCGTCGTCAGACCGCGAATCTTCCTCAAGTCAACGACGCTATCCAGCGCTCCCACCAAGATCAACACGTCGTTGGCGCGTAACCGTTCGTTGGGTTTGGCCGCCGCGATGACGCCATCTTCGCGTTGGATTTCGGCGATGTACAAACCCGGAAGATGACGCAGCCCCGCGTCTTCGATCGAACGCCCGACGAGGGGACCGGCGGCGTCGACCTGCATCTCGACAGTGTATTGCCGCGGATCGTCGCCCACGCTGACAGCGGGTCGTCGTTCGGGCAACAGCCAGCGAGACGCAATCCACATGTAGCACAATCCGATGACGGTCGCCGGGATCCCGATCGCCGCCGGCGCGAAGAACCCAAGCGGTTTCGAGTCCAACCCGTTTTCGATCGCCTGAGCATTTAGATCGGCAATGATCAGATTGGTGCTGGTGCCGATCAAGGTGCACATGCCACCTAGAATCGCCGCATAACTCATGGGCAGCAGCAGTCGACTGGTGCTGGCTGAAATGCGTTTGGCGAGGTCGTTGACGACCGGCATCAGCGCGACAACCACCGGCGTGTTATTCATGAACCCGCTTAGCACGGCGACCGGGACGAAGAGTCGCGCCTGCGCACCGGAGAGCGTCTTCGCTTTGTTCAAGAACCAACCGGTGGCCAACTCAGTGCCACCGGTGAATTCCAATCCTGCGACCACCGCGAAAAGTAACGCGATCGTGATCAGCCCCTGATTGCCAAATCCAGCAACCGCTTGCTCGGGCGTCGGCAGTAGAGTCGATTCCGTCACGTTCTGCGCGACGACTAAAATTCCCAAGCAAAAGAGAGCCAGCAAATCTGTGGCCGCCACGCGCATCGCTAGACAGACCAGCAAGGTGCCGGCCACAGCGAGAGTCAGCCATGCTTCCCAAGTATCCAAAATGAGCTCTATGGGGCGGTGAATGCGATCCTGTGGAGCGGGGTTTCCCCAGCGGCAGATCTATTCGCCAATCAATCCAACGGTGGATCAGGCCAACCAGATCAGCGGCGTCATTCTCGTTGCGATTCGGCGAATCGCACAAGATAGTTCGCTCTCCGTCGGTATCGAGCATTGAAACGGGTGGTCGTGAGCCTAATTTCGCCCCGTCTCTGTCTGAACTAAACTGCTTCGACTCGAGACGCAGCCAAATGGTTCACGCGGCTCGGTTTCCCACCCCTTTCCTCTTGGCACGCTTGGATCCGATGACCCAACAGACGAATGCCTCCAAGCCCTCTGGGCCCCTGATCATCGCCATTTTGGTCGTGATCCTGCTGATACTACACCAAGACAACTGGTTTTGGACGGACGACACCTTGGTCTTTGGATTCATGCCGATCGCACTCTTTTGGCATGCTTGCATTTCGATTGGTGCAACCGTGACCTGGTTCTTGGCTACGAAGATCGCTTGGCCGATCATCGAAGAGACCGATCAGCAAGAGGGGGGTGAATGATGGATCATCCTGGATTGCCACAATTGGTCATTATCCTGATTTACCTGAGTCTGCTTCTGGCACTTGGGTTGTTCTCCAGCCGTCTCTTCAAAGGGACGAAGGAGGATTATCAGGTCGCCAGCCATTCGATTGGACCGTTCCTGCTCCTGATGAGCATTTTCGGGACAACAATGACGGCCTTTGCCCTGGTGGGCAGCAGCGGCGAGGCGTTCCGTGAGGGCGTCGGTGTTTACGGCATGCTTGCCAGCAGCAGCGGGATCATTCACTCGCTCTGCTTTTTCGTGATTGGTGTCAAGGTTTGGAAGCTGGCTCGACAGCACGGCTACACCACTCAGATCGAGTTCTTTCGCGATCGCCTGGACAGCAATTTCATTGGTCTATTGCTGTTTCCGATCCTGGTGGGATTGGTGATTCCTTACTTGCTGATCGGCGTGATCAGTGGCGGGGCGGTGGTTCAATCCTTGACCGCTGGCCTGGCTCCCGACTGGCCGATGTTTCAATCCTTTGATGCGGACGGCAATCCGATCCGCGCCTTCCATGGTGGTGTGCCACCCTGGCTGGGGTCATTGGTGATTTGCTTTGTCGTGCTGGTGTACGTCTTTTTTGGCGGGATGCGAGGCACTGCCTGGGCGAACACGTTCCAAACACTCGTCTTCATGGTGCTTGGCGTGATTACATTCTTTGTGATCGCAAACAAACTGGGCGGCCAAGAGTCGATCATGGACAATCTGAAAGCGCTGGCGAACTCCGTTCCGGAGGACAAGATCACGCGGTCGGAAATGAGCAAGACGAAATTCTTTACGTACTTGCTGATTCCGCTTTCGGTGGGAATGTTCCCTCACTTGTTCCAGCATTGGATGACCGCGAAGAGTGCAAGTACCTTCAAGCTTCCAGTGGTGTGTCACCCACTGTTCATCATGATCGTTTGGGTTCCATGTGTCCTGGTCGGAATTTGGGCGACGGGAACCTTGATTCCTGCGAAACCGCCACTTCCTGGCAACCCCAACACGATCTTGCCATTCCTGGTGAAGACGCAAACCGGTCCTGTGCTGGGCGGATTCCTTGCTGCTGGTATTTTGGCGGCGATCATGTCCAGTTTGGATAGTCAGTTCTTATGCATTGGAACGATCTTCAACAACGACATCGTGACCCACTACTTGGGAAAGGATCGTGTGAGCGACAAGCGCCAGGTGCTCTTCACTCGACTGTTCATCATTGGCGTCGTGGCGATCACCTACTTGCTTAGTCTCGGCAATGTGCGGAGTGTCTTTGCGATGGGCGTATGGTGTTTCAGTGGGTTTAGCGCGCTGTTCCCCATCGTCCTGGCGGCACTTTATTGGCGGGGTCTGACGGCGGCAGGAGCGATTAGCGGTGTCTTCGCTGCGATCACGAGCTGGTGCATTTTGTTCTATCACGGGACTCAGGTACCGATTGAAAAGGGCGGCCTGAGCAAGTTTGTGCTGGAACTTCCGCTCGGTGGCGAGTCCTACGAAATCATGCCCGTCGTGGTCATGCTTCTGAGCGCAGGCATCACGATGGTGGTGGTCTCGTTGATCACGCCGAAGCCGAAGGAAGAGACTCTGGCAAAGTTCTTCTGATCGCCCAAGACTTTGGATGATCGCTGGCTTCCCCCGGGAAAGTCAGTGCGGAAACGAAAAAAGCCCGCGTCGACATGAGTCGACGCGGGCTTTGACTTTGAATCAAACACGATTCCGTTGCTTAGAAGTTTGCTTCCAAGCCGGCGGTCAAACCGCTGAACGTGATCGTCTCATCCACGTTGACATAGTTGTTCGAGCGAACGGCATTGACGTACTCGCGAGTCGACACGGCGTCGTACCAAGCGGTGGTCAAGTAGCCGACCGATGCACGGCAGCGGCCGCAGGGGCTACGCCATCCGATGCCCAGTTCCAACTCCATCACAGGGGTGACTCGGTAGTCTTCGTACTCGTTGCCAACCACACCCAAACCGATTTGCTCGGTCTGACGGTAGCGACCTTTCCAATCGCCAGCCAAGAAGCTGGTGAGTGCTTTCGAGTAGCACATCAGGCCTGTGCGGCAGCTGCGACGCTCGGCGTCCAAGCCCAACAGCAATCCAAAGCCGTCGAAGTCGACATCGGTATCAACCGTGACCAAGCCAGTTGCCGTTGCAACATCTTGGCGTGCGGTGAGGTCCTGAGTCATGTTCCCGTAGCGGAAACCGCCCATCCAGTTGATGGCGTAGCAGTCGTTGGCTCGCCAGATGTGTCGGTAGGCCAAGTCGAGGGTTTGGAAATCCATCGAGTAATCGGCACTTGAAACCAAGCTCGTGCTGCCAGTGGTTACGCCGCTGGGATGCACGACTTGCGAATTCAGAACATTGCCGCCGTTGGCTGTGATCGAGTCGCTGGTGCTGCCTTCCCATCCGGTGTAGATGACTTCCAGGCTGGTGCACTGGCTGGCACAGATTGAGAATCCGAGGCGTCCGCCAGCACTGCTGTCGATGTTAACGCGGCCAACAGGGCCGGTTGGGAAAGCACCGGGCGTGACATCATTTTGCTCGACGGCGTAGATGAAGTCTGTGCTGCCGGGACGAAGCAACAGGAACTCAGCGAACACGCCACAGCGATGAGCCCACCAGGGCTGGCAGCAGCAGTAGTTTGATGATTCACCGCAGGCGTCGCACGCGGAGTCACAGGAAGAACTGTTCTTATCCCAAAGGTCAGCGAATCCAACCTGGGAAACCTCGTCGATCTCTTCATCGAAGGCCACCGATGGCGGCAGAAAGGTCTCTGGATCTTCGTCACCAATGTAAGTGATTGCGGCCACTGCGGAGTCATCCACAATGCTGTTACCGTCGGCGGCGTGCAAGGTGGTCGCAGTCGTTAACACGCCCAGCCCAGCCAACACGATTGTGTTGACCCAAGCCTTGGGCATGAGGAGTGATTGAGTCTTCATATTCGGTTCCTTCCCTAAGGATTCGATTCGCTGCATTGTTGCCTGGGTCGTTTCGGCTCATCTGGAACGAGCCAAACAAGTCGCAATCGCGGAAGTATTAGCGCCGCGTGATTAACCGATCGACAC
>JBPCVD010000412.1:0-3247 GCA_051010815.1 Rubripirellula sp. | reverse complement strand
GTCAATCGAGACACAATACACACCGTGCGAACCAAAGGATGCATAGACATGCTTGCCATCGGTCACGGGTGAAGCCGAGGCGAGACTGGCCGTGTGATGACCACCTTCGCGTGGAACGACTTCGTGAAGCGTTCGCTCCCACTGCAGCGATCCGTCGTTTCGATTCAGTGACAGCAGTTTGAACTGATGTTTGCTGTCGACGGGCAAATTGTCATGAGCGCCTGGGCGACCGCTGGCTTTGGGTTCAAGCTTCGGCCCCACTGGAACGGCCGTCGTGACAAAGACATCGTCTCCCCAAACGATTGGGGTGCTGTGACCGCGACCTGGAAGTGGCGTTTTCCAGCGAACGTTTTGCGTCGGGCTCCACTCCAGCACAGGGTTCGAGTTGGGTGCGGCTCCTGTCCCGAGCGGGCCTCGCCATTGCGGCCAATCGGCTGAGACCGGAGCCGCAAGCAGCCCGTGAAGTATCACGAGGCCAGAGATTCCCAGCACGCAAACCGCGTGGGAAAGGGGGTCCTTGATGGCGAGCTTCGGGCAGGGGACAAGGACGGATCGGCTTTGTCCGGCGGATGCGAAAGTCGCAGCTCGTGGGTTTGCAATCCAAATGACCGTCATGATCGAATCCCGTCTGTGGTGTGGTGCGGCTACCGCTTGATACAGCCCCGAACGTCGAATGGTTCCCATGGTGCTTCGGCACGACTGTTTTAACCCGACTTTCGGCGGACGCGAATTCCGCTACAGGTGTGGCGTCGAGTCGATTTCGTCCGGAAAGCATGCACGGCGGGGTAAGGAATTAGGAAGGACCATTCCCGCCCCGCTGATCCCGTATAGATTCTGCCAAACCTCCATGAACCGACCGCAACTTGATCGCGAACGATCGATTTGTACCCGCAAAGAGCGACGGTACAAGACAAGCGAGGAGCATGTCTTACGCTGCGAGACGGTCAAGAATGATGTCGATGACAGCTCGGACGAGCCGGCGTCGCATCACGGAACAGTGGTGGACCTCTCCACGAGCGGAATTCGATTGTTGTCCGATGGGCGTTTTTGCGCGGGCGACGCGATCTGCGTCGAACTGAGCACGGACCGTTCTCACGGAATCTATCGTGGCGTGGTGCGCCGTGTTGAGCCATGGGTCGGGGGACAGGCGATCCTGGGGTGCAGCCTGGATGACTCGATCGCCGATGCGGTACTTCAGGACCTTGCCAGTGAGGGTGTCGTCAATCGCCGTGCGGACGGACGCGTCCATCTGAGCCATTCCGCGAAAGTGAGTTGGCAACTGAACGCCGAAGTAATCGATGTCGAAATCCAAGACTATTCCGACGGCGGCATGAAGATTCAATCCCCGGTTTCCATTCCGGAGGGTGTGTCGTTGCGAATTCAAATCGGCAGCGAATTCGCCGAGATGCTTAGCGTTCAAGCCAAACTGGTTTGGAAACATGACTCAGCTGACGGATGTGTTGCGGGCGTTGCATTCACCCATCGCGACGCGCCTGTTCAGGTCGCCGAAGCACTCGGCATTTCCAACGGAGCCGATCCCCAGAATACACGGAAGAAGACACGTTGGCGGCGACTTGGTTTCGCCGCTGCGGTGACGCTCGTTGTTGTCGGGCTTCTTCATGCCAGTGGAACGCCGTTGCCTTGGGCGATCGCTTGGACGCCCTAGTTCACGGCTCCTCGTGCTGATCGGAATCCGTGCCGTCGCCATCCTGCCCGTCAGGTTCGTCGATCATTTGTTGTTGACGCTGCTTTTCTGCATCTGCCAGCACCTGCACCGTGAACAGACCGTGTGACTCACCCTGGGCGTCGATATAGGCCCAATCATTGAGGTCCTCAATTCGAGCTCTTACTTGGGAGCCGAGTTTCAGATCGCCCAGGTTCATCGGTTCGTTGGCCAAACGACCGTAGATGATGCCCTGCTCCACCGCCCCGACTTCCGACCAAATGAATTCAGTGTTTCCGCCGGCTGAAATCGGTACCTTCACACCGAAGTTCTCGCCTGCCTTTTGTTCGAAGGCGGAAAGAAACTCTGGCCAACGATCTCGCGCTTCCTGAACTGCCGCAATCATTCGAGGATCGTCGTCACTGATTTGAATGACCGGCACAGGGGCTTCCTCATGAAGTGCTGCCAGAGGATCATCGGACTTCAGCATGTCGAGGGTTTCCTCCATGTTGGCAAACAACTGATTGGTTTGCGGCAGAAAGATTGCAAGACAATTGTCATCGACCAGCTCGGACAGCAATGGGCCAAGTCTTTGGTACCATCCGCGCACCTCTTCAACGTCGTCGAGTGATTCGATTCCCATCGCATCGCACGATATCCAGGCGCGGTGTTCTGTAAACAGTCCGCGAAGTCGCAAGTCAGCGATCGAGTTGGCCGCCTGCTCCGGATCGGGCACGTAGGTATCGGCAAACGAGTTGACCAGGATCATTTGCCCCTGGTGCTGGATCACAAAGGAGGGGGATTCGCCGACCACGAAACCGTCCTCGCCTTCATGGGTGTCATCCCCGAGGTCTGCTCCCCACGCTTTTTGTGCGGCGTTCGCCAAAATCAGAGTCTCGACCAGTTGCGGTTCCTTCAGAAGCGCGACGAACGAAAGCATCTTGTGATCGTCATCCTGGCCAATCGTTTGCTTGGAATTCCTCCAGCGGTACAACGCGAACAGACCGCCGCCAATCAAGATTCCGATGAGCCAATATTCCATGAACGCATCCGCAACGATGGGATGGAGGCGAAAAAATCAATCGCCAGGGACCTGAATATGAACAGACCATCGTCACCGATTGGCTCGTCGTTCGCAACAGACGAAGCGAGCATACTCTCTCGCGTTCCAGCTTCGAAAATAGAAGCAGACTGCAATCGGCAAAACTTGGCGAACCGTTGGGTGGAGACCTCGGACCCTCGTTCGCAGACGAAACCGCAGCTCAGCCGGCGACTGCCAAGGCTTCGACATCGTCGCTTGTGCGAGGCCTCAGTGAAGACCACCAAATCAGCAAGCCACCGGTGATGACAAGCATGCTCGCGCCGCCAAGCCACAGTGGAGGCAGGTGGGTTTGATTATCGAACCCCTGGCCCAAGAAGCTGAGTTGATCTTGGTAGTAAAGGACCATGTTCAGCAATCCATTGTGGACAAAATGGATGACGATCCCCGGGATCACGCTGCCGGTTCGATAGGCGACCCAACCAATGATCAGGCCCATCAGCGTCGAAGGAATGAATCGTTCGATCAGCAAAGCACTCCCGGTC
>JBPCVD010000411.1:0-4193 GCA_051010815.1 Rubripirellula sp. | reverse complement strand
GCCTAACTCATCTCGATCTACCTACCGCAACTCCGTCGCTGAGCAGGACAGCTCGGCGGCGGGGTGCCGGTAGACGAGGGGATCCGATGAGCAACGAATGAAGAGACTTCTTGGCTCTTGCCTGGGCCAGAAGATCCCGGTGTCCGGGCAGGCGTCCGCCTCGCTTGCTCGGGCCTGGGTTTTTCTACTTGAGCATCACCAAGAGCTTCCTGAGAGCCGGTTCCAATCTGTTGGAGCCGGCTCTCCTTTTTTGTGGACTTCTTGTTTTGAGCGTTGGGACCGCCTCTATTCTCAGGCGTTAGATTCGTTACGGTAGTCACTCCGCAATCCACTTCCTCTTCCTTCTGTTCCCAACAAAAGCTGCAGTGAAACTGATCATCGCCATCATCCAGCCTGGAAAACTCGAGGCCGTCAAAGAAGCGCTGACCAAGGTCGAGGTCTTTCGCTTGACAGTGATGGACTGCCAAGGCTTTGGGCGTCAGAAGGGGCAGACGGGTGTCTATCGAGGCCACGAGTTCAGTGTGAACCTACTCCGTAAAGTGCAGCTTCAAATTGCGGTCAACGAAGAGTTCGTGAAGCCCACGGTTGACGCAATCCTGGAGGGTGGCCGTAGTGGCGAGGCAGGTGAAATTGGGGACGGAAAAATCTTTGTGCTGCCGATGGACGACTGCATCCGTATTCGTACCGGGGAAACCGGCAACGAAGCGATTTGATGCTGAATCGCCCTCACTGCGGTCGCGCCACAGACGCTTCAAAATTCGAACCAGGCCGCGCCACCGTTACCGCAGACCACAGCTTGGCGGTCACTCGTGTCCGAGGAATCTCAGTGCGGTCGTTTGACGATCCTGTGGCTTCTTGCATCGCGGGATGCAACGGACTTCACGCGAACGGACCATTCAAAACTCACATCTTTAGTTGAACGAAAACATGAGCGCCGAACTTCCGCTGCATTCACGTCGGGTACTGATTCTCGTGGGTGAAATCTACGAGGACTTGGAGCTGTGGTACCCCAAGTTGCGTTTGGAGGAAGCGGGCGCCGAGGTGGTGGTGGCCGGTCCGGAGGCGGAAACGCACTACAACGGCAAGCACGGCTATCCGTGCGTCAGCGATACGGCGATCAATGAAATGCGGGCCAACGATTTTGATGCGCTAGTGGTCCCAGGCGGCTTCATGCCCGACAAGCTGCGAAGAGATAAGGTCGTGCTCGACTTGGTGCGCGCGTTTGATGTCGCGGGTAAACCGATTGCCGCAATCTGTCATGGTGGATGGATTCCAATCTCGGCAGGCGTGTATCGAGACGTCCGCGTGACAGGTTCGCCCGGCATTCGTGATGACCTCGTCAACGCAGGAGCGGTTTACGAAGACGCGTCGGTCGTCGTCGATCGTCACCATGTCAGCAGTCGGCGTCCGGACGACCTTCCCGACTTTTGCCGGGCGCTGATCGAATTGATGAGCCGATCGAATTGATGAGCTGATCGAATTGATGAGCTGGGCGAGACGGTACGCTGTCACTGGGCCAGCATCAAGTGCCGGTGAAGGTTGAGCCGCTGCGTTTGCGACCACACGCCGGCCGCATTGGGGACACGCTAAGGCCGTTGTCGCGTTGTCGCGTTGTCGCGTTTGCACTGAGAGCGGAAGTCAAAGGAGCCGTGCTTGGGCTTCTATGAGCTTGCCTGCCGTCTTGATGAGATGGTTTCGGCGAACCATGGTCGATCATGGCCTTGGCTCTATCGGAGTGGTGATGATGTCCTCGGTGCCAACTTCCGAGCGGTTGCCGAACATCGACGAACGAAAACAGGGGACAAGACGATGAATGTCTTGTCCCCTGTTCGATTGATCGGCGATCGTCGGATCGACTAGCGGTTGAACGAAGACCACTTACGACTTGGTTCGACGGTTACCGACTCTAAACTGTTCGAAGTCGATTTGATGTAAACCGGTGGCTTGGCCGCAGTCTTCCATGTGGGCAGCAATTCAGGTTCCGTGCTAACGACCTTGGTTTCGTTCTCGGACTTGGCTTCCGTCTTGACGCATCCACCTTCACAGCGATCACAACCCGAATCGCAACCGTCGCAACAACCCGTTGGCTTTGCGGTCCAAGTGTACTTGCACTTGGGGCACTGGTACTTGTCGGTTTTCAGCACGCAGATGCGGCGGGTTCGGGCACCGTTGTTCACGCAGTTGGTGCAGCCACGACCATCGCAGGAGTCGCAAGAGTGGCATTTCTTCCGCTGCCACGGAAAGACGACTCGTGGAATGCAGATGACTTTCGACTCCACCTCGAAGCAAGAAATGTCTTCATCGACCAGTTCAGTATCGAGATGGCACACGTGATCACAGGCGGGGCAACAGCAGGAGCAGCCCGTCTGGTCAAGGCAGTTTCCGCACCAGCCCGCTTCGGCGGTGTTGGAAATCGCAAGCTGGCCAGCAGCGGCAAACATGACGAGTACGGCCAGTAGCACGCGTCGAGTTTTTGGTATTCGTGGCATGAGATCGTTCCTGTAGAAGCGCTGACAATTGTCAGATGTACGGTGAGTAAGTGATTCGGACCTCGTTTCGATTCGGACCTCGGGATCGCGCTCCGCGAGGTTCGACTCAGCGACTGTCCGGCTTAGAAATCGATCATGTAGCGAAAGCCGAGGATCGTGTAGTCGCCGTCTACGCCAGCAGCAAGTGGGACGGTTTCGTTATCGGGGCCGCTGTTGGACTGCCCCTGTCCGCCATCTTCGATTTGTCCCCAAACGAGGTTCGTTTGCAGTTTCGAGTAGGCGGTCCAGTACCAGTTCAGACCCGCTGTGCAGGAGTATCCGCGACCACCGCGGATGTCCGAGTCACTCAGGTCCAAGTAGCTATATCGCATGGCAAGAGCAAGGGCTCCCCAACCTTTGCCGCATCGTCCTCGGCAGCGTTCGACGAGGAAGAAATTCTCAAACGGCTTAACGCGGTCGATCGTTCCACTCGTCCGTTTCAGCGGAATGTGTTCGCCTGTCAAGAAGTACGAAGCGAAGATGTATCCACCATGGAAGGTCAGGTTTTCGCCGTTGAACCCGCCGAACGCGTTGCGCTGTACCCAGTTGCCGAAGTACTCACCCGTGATCTGTAACGCACCGATGTTGAGGACGGACTCAACACCCAATTGTTGGTAATCGGTGGCACCCAGAATCCGGTTGGTATTCCACCAGCGCGAATCACTTCGGGCCTCAGGGCGAGTTCGGAATCGGGCTTCATTATTGTTTTGGTCGGCGTCGAGATTTCCGTCGCCGTCGGTCGTATTTGCGGATCCGGAAATGGCGAAGTGATAGTACCCTCGTCCACCGCTGATCTCATCGTACCAGGGGCTCGTCGCAAGTCGGCCGTAAATACCGCCTTGGTCAAAGTCGCCACGGTAACGACCGTCACGCGAGATGTTCTCCAGCATGAACAAGCCATAACGCCAGTTGAACATTTCGCTGTCGGAGTAGCCGTACATGCAAACACCGAGGCGTCGTGCATCTTCGTTGAACGTTTCGACGGCCAAAGGACGTTCGGCAAAAACGTTGTGACGGCTACTGTTCAGGTGGTCCATGCCGATCGGACGCTTTTGGTGTCCAATCAACAGTGTTTGGTTGTGAGGGAGTCCATTGAATCCCAAGTACACGTCCTTCATTTCAGCAGAGCTTGGATTGTTAAAATCGATCTGCGTTCTGAAGAGCATGTTGTGGGGAACCGTTCCCGACCATGTCAGTCGGATACGGCGGAAGTCCCAGCGGTCTTCTGGATCATCGAGCGGATTTCCCGTTTCCAGAAAATTGGTCCCGGCATCTGTATCGGTGAAGTTCCAGTTGTCCAGATGGACGCGGCCGTTGAGCTTGTAGGTTGGCTTTTTCTTTTTCGCCGCAGCGGCGTCAGCCAAGTCATCCTGGTAGGAACCCCACGACTCCTCCAGGTCGCCGATGCGTTCCATCAGCTTTTCATAGTCTTCGCGTGGAACCGTGTCGGAATCGGCCTCCGCTTCCGCGGGCTCGTCAAAAATTGTTGGCGAAAGGGCGTTGTATCCCACGGGTTCTACCCCGAGCATCCCTTCGGATGACTCCAGCTGCATTGCCCTGAAAAGGGCTGGCTCGTCCGCAATCACGTTGCAAACAGGCGAGACAGTGAGCGTCGAGACGGCTAGGCCGAGCGAGGCCAGCAAGACGCGTCGCGCTCTGATAACG
>JBPCVD010000410.1:0-9608 GCA_051010815.1 Rubripirellula sp. | reverse complement strand
TTCCGAGGGTGCAGTCGTCGCCAATACGTACTTGCCCGCCCGAGCAGTACCTCAAGTCACGTTGGCCACGCTGCTGGCGATGAACACTCCGGTCAACGGTACTGTTGCCGTGGCGACCCCGAAAGCGCAGCCACCATTGACGGTGGAAGAGATGCTCAATCGAAAGATGTCCGTATCATTCGAACAGGAGTCACTTGAGTTCGCGATCGACAGCATTGTCAGTGCGTTTGAGGACAAGTTACCGCGTGGATCAACCATGCCGTCGGTGCGAATTATCGGTGGCGACTTGCAGCTGATGGGGATTACCCAGAATCAGCAGGTGCGCGACTTCACGAAGACAGATATCCCTTTGCGACAGGTGTTAACTGATCTCGTACTTGGGGCCAATCCCGACAAAACAGCGACCGGCCCGCAGGACGAGAAGCAGGCGCTGATTTGGGTGGTGGCCGACGACGAAGACAATCCCGGCAAGAAGTTGATCTTGGTCACAACGCGCCAGGCGGCCGAAGGCAAATATGAGTTGCCGCAAGAATTTCTAGCGGACTAGTCTCCACGCAAAGGCGGACTTTGCGATGGAGGCTGTTCAGTTGGATCGGTGCTTTGCGCTGGATTTACCGTCGACAACGGCTGTGCCAGTTGTCCGGTGCGGGATCATGCAACGACTCATTTCAAGCACTTGCGCTGCAGCTACCCCCCGTGTGGTGTCGTAGTCTTCATTAAACGAGTGAGACCACGATTCCCAACGGCAAGGGCCCAATGCAAGGCGTCGATTTCATACCGATCAGCGTTTCAACGCTACTGCCAGCTGAAGCGATCGGTCTCGATCTGTTTCAAAAGCAGGCTGAAACGCCGCGTATGATCTTGTATCGAGGCGCTGATTATCCGCTCACGATGTCTGATTTGGATCGGCTTCGGGGGCGCGGTGTCAGTCAGCTTTTCATTGCCAAGGATTCGCGGGCCCTCTACCAGCGATATCTGCGACGCGTCGCCGTGTCGGGTGATCCGACATCTGTTCCCCTGTCGACCCGCGCAGGTGCCCTTAGCGAAGTGGTGCGTGATGTCTTGCAAGCCGCGTTCTCACGCGATCACCTGGATCAAACCGTGCGAGCAGCGGGACAGATTGGTTCGCTGACCGCCGAGATATTGACGAACACGGAGTTCGCCGCAACCGACATGCTGCGTGTCCTTCACCACGACTACGCGACCTTTACTCATTCCGCGAACGTGGCCTTCTTTTGCGGAATGCTCGCCACCGAACTTGGACTTCCCCGAGAGGATGTGGAGAACATTTCCACGGGTGGATTGTTGCACGATCTGGGCAAGTTAGAGATCAGAGAGGACTTGCTACAAAAACCGGCGAGGCTTTCCGAAGCCGAGTTCCGCGTGATCCGCATGCATCCAATCTTGGGATTCAAAAAGCTCGCCCATCGCGATGATTTGCTGGAGGGCCATCTGATGATGACCTACCAACATCACGAGCGTCTCGATGGGAAGGGTTACCCCGTTGGATGTGTCGATAACGAAATTCACCTCTGGGCGAAGATTTGTGCCGTGGTGGACGTTTTCGAAGCCCTTACAAGCCATCGACCCTATCGTACGCCGATGCCCCGCAGCAAGGCGCTGAAACTCATGAAACGCGATAGCGGGACCGCGTTCGATCCGGAGATTTTGGCGTGCTGGGAATCGATTATTCGACGCAACTTGGCCAAGTAATAGCGTCCATTGATTGGTGCATTGAGCTGCCCATCGAATGGTCCGACTACTTCCAACAGCGCGGCGAGCATTGCTCGTACGCGGATGACGAGCGAAACAATCAACGATTAAAGATTCGGGCTTTCGGCGCGCTGTGGTTTGATCAGTCGCTGCCGTTTCGTCCCCGCTCTTCGGCACCAATGGGAATCTACACGCGAGATTTCTCCCGACAAGGAGCTGGTTTCCTTGCGCCAGTCGAATTGTATCCGGAAGAGCATGTGCGGATCGTGCTTCCCACGTTCTGGGTACAACTGCGGGTGGTGCGGACGCGTCGTATTACCGCGCAGTGTTTCGAAATTGGCGCCGTCTTGCTCAAACGGCATGATCCCGGCAACGAGGCATTTGTAATCCCGGAACATGCGTGTGTTTGACGTCTACTAAGTGATCGTCAACTGCATCACCCGTATCGGATGTTCCGGATCGTCTTCCAAGTCGACTTTGTGTTCGCAGTAATTCCAGCCGTGATCTTGAATCCAATCACGAAACTCATTGGCAATGATCCGATAAGGGTCGCTTAACAGGACCTCACCTGATTCCGCCAAGTGGTCTCGCAAACACTGATCGAGTGCCGGCCAGAGCGTTCTCAGGTAGGTCACGTCGCTGCCAAGGATGAGTGGAAAGCGATCCTCCTGGAGCTTGTCCAACCCAAATCGCAGTTGTTGGACACGGCATCGATGCTGAAGATCCCAAGTGCTCATCTTGACCAGTAACAAGGGATCGTTGACGCCGTCGGTCAACACGACCTGTGCTCCGCGGCAGGCCGCCGCAAATCCCGCATGACCGGTACCGCACCCGAGTTCCAATACGCGCGTCTCGACCAGATTCAGTCTGCCGAGGTATTCGTCGAGTCCGGAGGCCGCACGCCAGGTCGTCGCCCAGAACGGATCGATTACACCCTGTTCGCCAGCGTCCTGCCGCTCACAGGCCTCGATGAGCATTCCGTCGGGGTCGGAAGCGACAGCAAGTTTGCGTACTTTGCCCGCGATAAGAATTTCGGTCCAGTGCCATCGAAAGCGATCACTTGCTTGTTCAGCCAGTCGATCGAGTTCTGTGTTGGCGGGGATCGGTGCTGCTTCGTCGTCAATATCTGTCACGGAATCACTCGCTTAGCCACTCGGCCGCCTCGGCCGCGAAGTACGTGAGCACACCATCGGCACCAGCACGCTTAAACGCGAGCAAGCTTTCCAATGCCGTTTGTCGGCGATCAAGCCAACCATTCTTGGCGGCGGCTGACAACATCGCATACTCGCCACTGACTTGGTAGACGAACGTTGGCACTGCAAAGGTAGATTTGACTCTCTGCACGATGTCCAAGTAAGGCATCCCAGGCTTGACCATCACGCTGTCCGCACCTTCCATCAGATCAAGTGCGACTTCATGTAACGCTTCATTACTTTGCGAGGGGGCTTGCTGATATGTTTGCTTGCTTCCACCCGCCAAATTCCCGGTAGAGCCGACCGCGTCTCGAAACGGTCCGTAAAACGCGCTAGCGTACTTCGCTGCATAAGACATGATCTGAACGTCAGAGAATCCGTGACGATCCAATTCCGTCCGGATGGCTCCGATGCGTCCGTCCATCATGTCGCTTGGCGCGATGATGTCACAACCTGCTTCGGCTTGAACGATTGACTGCCGACACAAGACTTCCACGGTCTCATCGTTCACGACATCGCCATCGCGAACGAGTCCATCTTGTCCATGGCTACTGTACGGATCGAGTGCCACGTCACAGATCACGCCAAGCTGGTCACCGACGGTTTGCTTGACTCGACGAACAGTCTGGCAGACAAGGTTCTTCGGATTGACAGCTTCAGCGGCATCTTCGGTTTTTAGATGTGCCTCGGTCGCCGGAAAAATCGCGATGGCGGGAATGCCCAATTCGCAAGCACGCTCTGCTGCTCGGCAGACCTCGTCCTCCCCCAAACGGTCGACGCCGGGCAAGCTTGCCACTGGCTGCCGACCTTGTCCGTCGATCACGAACAGCGGCCAGATCAAGTCATTTGGCGTCAGCAGCGACTCAGCAACAAGACGCCGCGACCAATTGTGTTGGCGTGGGCGTCGCATACGTGTGGCGGGGAACGGTCCGCGTTGAAAATCCGGCATTCGAAACTCCTCTTGGGCAACGCATCTTAAAACCAGCGACGCGTTCGTTGAAGCGCATGTACGGGAGATTTGCCGGCGGAACTTCGGGGCAGCGACAGAATGTTGCGACGGCAGAGTCAACTTCTCCGGAAATTGGTAGAATTTCCGCCAGTCGTCCTCGTACCACTCGGTCGCTCTCCTTCCTCTTCCCCGCCAATCCCCAGCTTGCCCGCTATGAAAAAGACTTTGCTAATCATTCTCTGTGCACTCACGCCGATTGCGTCTTCGGTGGCGTCTGCTGAGGAAGGACAGAGTAAGATCTCGGTGCTGGTCATCGATGGACAGAATAATCACAAGTGGCAAGAGACGACTCCGTTGATCCGTCAGACGCTTGAGGGCTGTGGTCGGTTCAAAGTGGATGTCGTGACTGCTCCTGCCAAGGACGAGGACATGAGCGGGTTCTCACCGTCGTTCGCGGACTACGACGTGGTGGTGTCCAACTACAACGGCCAAGCATGGAGCGAATCGACGCAAAAGGCGTTCGAGGATTTTGTGGCGCAGGGTGGCGGATTCGTAAGCGTCCATGCCGCAGATAACTCGTTTCCAAAATGGCTGGCCTACAATCGGATGATTGGATTGGGGGGCTGGGGCGGTCGGTCCGAAGCGAATGGTCCTTACGTGCGATGGAAAGAGGAACAGAAACGTTTCACCCGCGATATGTCACCCGGCAAAGGTGGGGCGCATGGAAAGCGAGTTCCTTTCTTGGTTGTCGTACGTGATGTTGAACACCCCATCACCTCGGGGCTTCCGAGCACGTTTATGCAAGTGGCAGACGAACTCTATGCGAAGCTTCGTGGGCCGGCAGAAAATATGCACGTGTTGGCAACTGGTTTCAGTGCCCCGGCCACAGGGGGAACCGGAGAGCATGAGCCTCTGTTGATGACGATTCAGTTTGGTGAAGGCCGAGTGTTCCATACAACGTTGGGGCACGATCGTGAAGCGATGAGTGGTGTCGCTTTTCAATCGACGTTGCAACGGGGAACCGAGTGGGCTGCGACTGGTGACGTGACGCTTCCGCCGGTCAATGCTCAGACGTTGACGATGGATTCACCGGCAAAACGTGACCCAGCCTCTATCGAGCCCGATGCCTGGGCAGAAGTCCCGGACGTTGGCGGGGAAGGATGGATATCCATCTTTAATGGGAAAGATCTTGCTGGGTGGTCACAAAAGAATGGCACCGCGACTTACCGTGTCGAAGAGGGTGTGATCATCGGCAAGACGGCGGAGGGAAGTCCAAACTCGTTCATGTGTAGCGACAAGGAATACGGAGACTTCGAATTGACATTCGAAGTGAAGGACGATCCTGGCCTCAATAGCGGCGTGCAAATTCGCTCAGTCAGCAAAGACAATTACAACGATGGTCGCGTCCACGGGCCGCAGGTTGAGATCGAAACAGCGCCTGGCGAAAGTGGTTACCTCTACAGTGAGGGAACGGGGCGAGGTTGGATCACCAAAGAGCAACCGATCAAGGACTCCTACGTCAACGGAGAATGGAACCGGTTCATTGTGCGTGCCAAAGGCGACCGCATACAAACCTGGGTGAACGGGCAGCCAATCGCGGATGTTCGCGATGCCGAATCGAGCCGTCGCGGTTTTCTTGGTCTGCAGGTGCATGGCATCAAACGCGACACAGGGCCGTTCGAAGTTCGCTGGCGCGACATTCGAGTTCGTGAACTCAAGTAGTGCGTCGCCGCCTATTCACTTCGACCATTGTGTAGGAGCAGCAGAGGCTGGCTCATGGGAGTCGCTTTGGGCAACTCGCTCAGGGCATCCCCGACCTTCATTCCCGAGGCCTGTTCGGGCGGAAGCAAGATTGAGACGATCTGAAATCGTGTGCCAGCAGGTAGTGTGCGGGCAGGAGTTCCATCAGGAGATCATTGAGGCGGTGGGGCGGCGCGCAGACCGGCTAGCTTGCACGGAATGCTAGGTCCAACCGACGGTCGGCCACTCCGATGAACAAATCGACAGCAATCGACCTGGTGGCTAACTTCAGGCTTGGTGCATAGGTGTCTCAAGCCTCAAACTGCCCCTAATCCCTCCGGGCACGGCGCGGCCCTGCGGATTGTTACGGTCAGAGAAGTTTCGCAAGCGTAGATCCAACAGTCGACACGCTCGTGACGGATGTTCGGATGGTTCCGTTTCTTCATTTGCTGACGCTGATATCGAATTCTCATTCGCGGGATCGAGTTTCGAGTGGTTGCATATCGGATTTTGATCACCACCCATTGTTGGGGAGGACGATCTCCATCTCGGTGACGTGCCGCAGTATGGAGATTGCGGAACCGCCAAACTCGAATGCGAATATTCTCATGGATGAGTCTACAAGCGTGAGCCATTACACACGACGATTGACATTGGCGGCAGCAATTTGCTGCTGCACTGTACAGGCGGACGAGCCAACTTCGTCCGATTCTCTCGGTGGCCTGCTGCAGAACGGATGGGGGAACGCGACCGTAAGCGAGGAGCTTGATGAAGAGCTCAAGCTGCCGACCGTCCCGAGTCTCATTCGACCACTGCTAAGACCGATCGAGGTGCCGCCAGCCCTGTTTCCATCTCTCGCGATCGAGGAAGGAAACATTGACAGCGATGCATCGTCGAACGAAGTCGCCAGTCTGATTCCAGAACCTGAAGTCAGTTCAACTTTGGCGAAGCTGATTCAGACGCGCTCCGAACGCCCGCAGAATCCCGCTTCCTTCAGTTCAGAAGGGGTCAGGCTCGATCTCGCACCCTCGGTTCGTCGCGTTGATGTTGAGAAACAGATTGCAGCTGCAATGGAGAGCCAAGCCAAACGCTCGGAAGAAAGCATTAAGGTTGTCGCGCCGATCCACCCAGTCGTTGAGGATGTTGGAGCTCCGGATGGCATCTCAAATGCTGAGTCTGAGGTCGCTACGTCTGAAAAGCCCGCTACCGAAACCTTAAGTCTTCCATCCCCTGCGGATCTACCAAAAGTCGCCGCGAACTCAGTGGTCGAAGCTCCCAAGATGGAAGAAGCTATCGACGCTTCGACAGGCGACGAGGCTGAGACGGTGACTGAACTTGCCGCCTTGCCGCAGGATGCGGTCTTTGAGTCGAGGAAGGAGCAAGTTGCTCAGAACTCTGACGCGGAATCGATGGCCTCACTGCTGGAGGCATTTGGACGCCCGACACGACGGGAGTTGAAGGCTCTGATTCCCCAACCACCAGAGGACGAGTCGGCGCAACCCGATGGCCAGTCGATTTCATCCCTCACGCCGAGTGAGACTGAATCAGATTCAGAACCAGAAGATCGGATAAGCTCTGGCGAATTGGCCGTCTTGCCTTCCCCATCGCAGATGTTGCCGAATGAGAGCGACGAGGCAGCGGACTCGGTTTCCGTTGGCCCGACCAGGTCCCCCGCGAATACAGCCGTCGAGCAATTGACGCAACTTCCCGCGCCAGGGACGCATTTAGAATCGCTGCCACTCGCGAGTCTCAAGCCACGCGAAACTGGCTTGGACCAGCAAACGCTTGGTTCTTCGCTTCAGGCGACTCGACTACGTAAGCTCGGTCAAGAGACACTGCAGCAAGCGTTCGAACGAGCGGGACGCGGCGCTCATCATTCGGCCAAGAAGTACGCTACCGACGCGTTGCGTCTGACAATCGCGACTCGAGATGCCATGGATGGCGGGAATCGACACGCCAAAGCTCTCGAAGCAGCTTTCGATGCGATTCGCGAATCGGAGGATTTCTGCGGAAGGTATGGAGCCGCCAACGCCAACGCCTTGAGCCGCATGGTTAGCTCGCATCAAACGCCCGTATTGAAGGAACGTGATGCAAGCACGGTTTCAGCTTACGAAGCAGCCGATGCCTACCTGAGTTATGCACGGGAACGGATCGTTTCCGCTTCCGGCGAGATGCCGGAAGCTAGTCATGCACTTGTGTTGTTGGGGCGTTTGGAGAAGCAAGTCTCTCGAAGTAGTCGGACCTACACCGACGCGGTGACGGTAACCTTGCACCGTGCAGCCATCGATGTTCAACCTTCGAACGCCGCCGCCTACCGCGCACTTGGGACGACTTTGCTTGACCAGGGGCTTACCGAGCAAGCGAGTTGGGCATTGCAGCGGAGCGTGGAAATCACACCGACGCGGCCCGCATATGAGGGACTCCTTGAGGTTGCACGGCGGAGTGGTGACGCGGTTGCGGCGCGAGCCTGCACCGCAGCCTTAAACCATCCAGCGTTGGGCAGCGAGATCCCAGTGATGCGTTTGAATGCATCCGAGTTCGCATCGACGCATCGACCCGACGAGATCACAACCCAGACAAACGGCATCTCTCAAGAACCTACATCGAGACAAGCCGAATCTCCTCGGCTAGGAATTCGCTCATTGTTTCCCTTCACTCGCCGGTGAACCAGGCGATCCCACTTCCACCATCCGACCGTTCTTTCGGAACGACTATTTCACGTGAGTAAATCCTATGGCGATTGCTAACCTGACACATGCGACCCGGCTTCTGACTGTTCTTGTGTTCGCTTCCCTCATGTCACAAGTGCGGGCTCAGGACGATGTGGAACAACCCGTCACGGAAGTGACAATCGAGTCGACGCTGGCAGAGCCGACACCCACAATGTCGGCAGTTCCTTTGGGACCGGTGGTCGTTGATTCATGCAATTGCGGCGCATGTATGCAGTGCGTCAATCGCACGGGCGACGGTCTGATCGGCGGCTTTGGAATCAAGTACGGTATCGGGCCGATCCTGCATCCGCATTCTCAATGTTGGCAATGCCCGTACCGTTCGCCTTTCGCGAGTTATGGTCCGGGTGCCTACGCGGGGCCAGCACGAACGCATCGTCTACCCGAGTACCGTTTGCGAACAGGAGACGAGATTCAATTGGTCTTCATGATCACTGGATTGAAAACGGAAGGGCCGTACCGACTGGTCGTCGGCGACGAATTGTTGATTGAGTCGGAAGCAGACGTCGATCTCACACGTGGAACGCTCGAACGCGGACGTGGTCTCGTGATTCAGCCAGATGGAACGATCACCTTGCGTCTGATCGGCCAAGTCCATGCGGCCGGCCAATCTCTCGAGCAGCTTCGCGACGTGATTGAATCACGCTATGAGGAGTTCTATCCCGAACCCGCGATCGATGTGACGCCGGTTTCGACAGGGACGGCCGCGCGAAGAATTCGCGAGGCGATTAGCGGCACGGGCGGATTCGATCCTCAGGAAATCTCACAAACGGTCACGCCGTCCGGCGAGATTCGATTGCCGAGAGTTGGAAGCATTCAAGCACAAGGCTTGACGATCGAAGAGCTCAAACAGGAAATCAACCTTCGCTACGATCAGGTGGTCGGGGGTTTGGAGGTCGAGCCGTCTCTGCAACAGCAGGCTCCCCACAATATTTTTGTGTTGGGCGAGGTCTTCAGTCCAGGTCGCTATGAGCTGGACAATACGCCAACGACCGCGCTCGGAGCCATCGCTCTGGCTGGCGGGCACGTGACGGGTGCAAATCTCCGCCAAGTGGTGATCTTCCGGCGAGGTGAGAACTGGGAATTGCTTTCCACGCTACTTGATCTTCGGGGTGCGATTCTTGGGCGGGAAGCTCATCCCGCTGATGAAATTTGGATTCGCGACGGTGACGTCATCATCCTGCCGAGTGCCCCGATTCGCTTGTTCAACAATTTCGTTCGCCAAGTGTTCACTGAGGGGGTTTACGGAATTATCCCCATCAGCGGTTCGTACAACCTTGGAGC